>JAYRQX010000201.1:0-3180 GCA_041910415.1 Acetobacteraceae bacterium
CCGGCCGGCCCGACCGGGCGGTCCGCATCGGCCGGGGGCGTGGTCTCCCGGCAGGAGGTTCCGCGATGGCGTTGCGTCGTCTCATCATCCTGGCCGCCGGTCTCTGGCTCCTCCTCGCCGGCGCGGCCCTGGCGCAGAAGCCCTCCGGCAGCCCGCCCGCCGCCGGGCCGGCGCGGATCGTGCAGTCGCTGCCGGTGGAACTGGCCGGATTCAGCCGCCACGGCGATGTCTTCGACTATGAGCAGCGGCGGGGCGGCGCCGGATGGGGCGCCTCGGTCGAGTACCGGGCCCCGGCCGCGGGCGGGGCGGCCATCGCCACCGTCTATGTCTATTCCGCCAACCTGACCGGGCTGCGCGACGGCGCGGGCGGGCAGGAGGTCCACGACCAGTTCACCGCCATGACGCGCGAAGTCCAGGCGGTTCAGGCCCAGCGCGGCAACACGCTGACCGCCACCACGCAGGTCGCGGCGGTCGCGGGGCGCGGCGGGGCGGCGGCGCTGTCCTGCTGGCAGTACCATCTGCTCCGCCCGGACGGCCAGCCGATCGACAGCTATGGCTGCCTCGGCATCCTCGATGGACGCTTTCTCAAGATTCGCCTCACATTCCCGGGCTCGGACCCCGGGCATCCCCGGATCCTCGCCAGCTTCGGGCGCGCGGTCGTGGCCGCCCTGGGCGGCTGACGTGACCCTGCCCGGCCGGCCTGGCCACCCGCCATCCGCCGCTTTGCGCCTTCCCCACCGGGGAGGCTAAGAGACGCGCCGGATGTCCCGCATCGACCGCTACATCTTCCGCCAGCTCTCGCTCTCGCTGATCGCCGTCACCGTCGGTCTGGCGGCGCTGGTCTGGCTGACGCAATCCCTGCGCTTCATCGAGCTGGTGCTCGACCGCGGACTGTCGATCACGGTCTTCGTCGAGCTCACCTCCCTGATGCTGCCGAACTTCTTCGCGGTCATCCTGCCCATCACCACCTTCGTCGTGGCGCTGTTCGTCTATGTCCGGCTCGCCGCGGACCGCGAACTCGTGGTGATGCGCGCGGCCGGGCTGTCGCAATGGCGCCTGGCGCGGCCGGCGATCCTGCTGGCGACGCTCGCGGCGGCGATCGTCATGGTCCTGAACGCCTGGCTCGTGCCGATCAGCCACGCCGCCTTCCGCGAATGGCAGTTCGAAATCCGCAACCAGCTCGTCGGGCTGCTGCTGCAGGAAGGCGTCTTCTCCTCGGTGGGCAACGACCTGACCGTCTATGCGCGCTACCGCGATCCCGACGGCACGCTGCGCGGCATCCTGGTCCATGATTCCCGCGAGCAAGGGCAGCCCGCCACCATCCTGGCCGAAAGCGGCCGCATCGGGCAGGGGCCGACCGGCCCGCGCGTCACGCTGCTCAACGGCGTGCGGCAGACGATGGAGCGGATCGCGCCGCCGGCGGGCAGCCCGCCCGGCACGCCACCGACGCTGCGGCTGAACACGCTCACCTTCACCGAGAACAGCGTCGATCTCGCGCGCGGCCGCGGCAACGAGGAACAGCGCTCACGCGATTCCCGGGAGCGATACATCAGCGAACTGCTCAACCCGGACCCCACCGAGGGGCTGCGCGAGCGTGACGTCTACCGCTTCCGCGCCGAGGGGCACCAGCGGCTGTCCAGCCCCTTCACGGCCCTCACCTTCGCCCTGGTCGGCCTGGCGGTCGCGCTGACCGGCCAGTTCCGCCGCCACGGCGGCCTCCTCGGCATCGTCACGGGCATCGGCATCGTGGTCGCGCTGCTCGCCGTCGGGCTGACCATCGGCAACCTCGCGGCGCGCGACAACCGCTTCATCTGGATGATCTGGGTGCATGCCCTGGCGCCGGGCCTGGTGGCGGCCTGGTGGCTGCTCGGTCATCCGGGCCTGCCGAACTTCTCGCGTCCCCTGCCGCCGCCGGTGCCCGAAGCGAGCACGCCATGATGGTCGCGATCACCCTGACCGGCTACGTGGCGCGCCGCTTCGCCGGCATGACCTTCGCCATGCTCGCGGCGCTGACCGGCCTCGTCTCCCTGTTCGACCTGATCGAGCTGCTGCGCCGCGCGGCGACGCGGCCCGAGGCGAGCTTCGCGCTGGTGGCGCAGATCGCGGCCCTGCGCGTGCCCTTCGTCGCGCTGCAGATCCTGCCCTTCGCGATCCTGCTCGGTGGCATCACCGCCTTCTGGCGCCTGACGCGCTCGTCCGAGCTGATCGTGGCGCGCGCGGCCGGCATCTCGGCGCTCGGCTTCCTCGCCGGGCCGGTCAGCGTGGCCCTGGTGCTCGGCCTGGTCGCCACCACGGCCATCTCGCCGCTCTCCTCCGCCATGCTGGCGCGCGCGGAGCGGCTCGATTCCATCTACCTGCGCAACACCGGCGGCATCACCGCGCTCGCCGGCGGGCGGCTCTGGCTGCGCCAGTCGGACCACGGCCTCGACGAGCGCGGGGTCGCCGTCATCTCGGGCCAGCCGGTCGCCACGCGGCGCCGGGGAATCGCCTCGGTCGGCTTCCAGCTCGACGAGGTCAGCGTCTGGCGGCTCTCGGCCGACGACCGGCCTCTCGAGCGCATCGAGGCGCCGGTCGCCCGGCTCCAGGCCGGACGCTGGGTGCTGGACCGGGCCGTCACCTTCGGCCAGGACCGTACCGCCACCTCGGCGCGCACCCTGGAACTGCCGACGGAGCTCACGCCGGAACGCATCGAGGATTCCTTCGCCTCGCCCGACACGCTGGGCTTCTGGAGCCTGCCGGGCTTCATCGCGGTGCTGGAGCAGGCGGGCTTCTCGGCAGTCCGGCACCGGCTGCATTTCCAGTCCCTGATGGCCCTGCCGCTGCTGTCGGCCGCGATGGCGCTGCTGGCGGCGGGATTCTCCATGCGGCCGAGCCGGCGGGGCGGCGTGGCGCAGATGATCGGCGCCGGCGTCGCGGCCGGATTCGCGCTCTTCGTGCTGGACAAGATCACCAGCGAATTCGGGGAAGCCGGCACGCTTCCCGTCGTGCTGGCGGCCTGGGCGCCGGCGTCGGCGGGCATGCTGCTCGCCCTCGCCTTGCTCCTGCATCTCGAGGATGGTTGAGTTGATCGGCGGGATCCCAGGAGCCAGAGACATCCACGCGATTCGGCGCCGTGCTGGATTGGTCCTGGCCGCCTGGTTCTGCCTGCTGGCCGGCGCGCAGGCGGCGCTGGCGCAGATC
>JAYRQX010000202.1:0-3528 GCA_041910415.1 Acetobacteraceae bacterium
CTGCGCAGCGTGCGGGATTCGCAGACGCTGTTGCAGATGACGGGTCTTTTCCAGCGCTGCCGCGGGGCCACGGAGATCGAAGCGGCCGTGGCCAGCAGCGCGACACGCCTGCTGCCCGGCTGCTCGGGAATGCTGCACATCCTGCCGCGCGCGGCCGACCCGGCACCTCGCACATCCTGCTGGGGCGCACCGTCGCCGGGCTGCCGCGGTGGCTTCCAGCCGGGGCGGTGCGCCGCCCTTCAGCAGGGCCGCATGCAGATCAACGTCGCCGGGCTCAGCGGCGCATGCCCGCTTGCGCCCAAGGGTACGGACACGCTGTGCATGCCCGTCGCGGCCGAAGGCGCGACGCAGGCCAGCGTGACGCACGCCGTACTGCAATTTGCCGGTCCCGCCCTGCCGCGCGGCGTGCAGGCCCAGCGCCTTGCGCTGGCCATGGCCGAAGCCGCGGGCTTCGCGCTGGAGAACCTCGCCATCCGCGAGAGCCTGCGCGGGCAGGCGCTGCGCGATCCGCTGACGGGGCTGCACAACCGGCGCTTCCTGGACGAGGTCTCCGACACGCTGGCGCATCAGGCGGTCCGGCGCGGCGTGCCCCTCGCGATCGCCGTGCTCGACCTCGACCACTTCAAGCAGTTGAACGACCAGCACGGCCATGCCGTCGGCGATGCCGTGCTGCGCGACCTGGGCGCGCTCCTGGCGGCCAGCCTGCGGCGCGCCGACATCGCATGCCGCCATGGCGGGGAGGAGTTCGTGATCGTGCTGCCGGATTGCGACGCGGTGCAGGCCTGGGGGCTGATGGACACGCTGCGGCGGCGGATCGTCGCACGACGGCTGGGCAGCACGACAGGGCACCGGGTCACCTGCTCGATCGGCGTCTCGGCGCTGACGGAGGGCGGCAGCATCGCCGACGCCATCGCCGAGGCCGATGCCGCCCTCTACGCCGCCAAGCGCAGCGGGCGGAACCGCGTGGTCCTCGCCTCCCGCATCGTCGCCGCCGCCGCGCCGGCGGCCGCCTGAACGGGATCAGCGCAGCAGGGCGGCCCAGAGCAGCGTCAACGATCCCAGCGCGAGGACGGAGAAGGTCATCGCCATGCCGACCATGCGGAAGCGCAGCTTCTCCCGGGCCTGCGACACGCCATAGGCGTGCAGCGAACGGCCGGCGAGCAGCGCGAGACCGAGCAGGTTCAGCCACCAGCCCGGTGCGGCCAGCAATTCCGCGAGCAGGATCAGCAGCAGCGCGAAGGGCCCGTATTCCGCGAAGTTCGCGTGCACCCGCGCCGCGCGTTCAAGCTGCGGATCGCCCCCCGTGCCGAGCGCGACCTGCGTTCGGTGGCGTTCGCGGATCACCTGCAGCGACAACGCCAGGTACAGCAGCGCAAGCAGCGCGGCGTAGATCGCGGTGACGCGCGGCATCAGCGCGGCACCACGCAATTGGCCGGCAGCCGCCAGTCCTGCCCGACGCGGTCGGGCAAGCGGGCCCACTGGCTGCGCTGCGGACCGGACGCGGCTGTGGTGCCGCGCGGAGCCAGCACTTCGATCGGCGCCATCATGCCTTTGTCCTCGTGTTCCAGGATGTGGCAGTGGAAGACGTAGCGCCCCGCCTGTTCCGGCGCCACGAAGGGAATCGCGATCGTGGCGCGGCCGGGTTCGTCCGCCGTACGCTGCCGGGGCACCGGCACGGTATCCATCCAGGCCCGCGCCCCGCCCACCGCCGCTTCCTGCACGCCGGCGAGTGCGCCCGTGGGGTCCACCAGCGCCGGCGCGATATCCGCCGGCGCGCCCGCATCGCCCGCGCGCGCCAGGCGGAAGCGACCCTGGTGGATGTGGAAATTGTGCAGCTCCGGCGTCTCGTTCACCACCTCCCAGATCTCGGTGCGGCCGAGCACGGCGCAGACGCGGCGCGCATCCCCGGGGAAGCCGTCCGGGCCGCCGGGACCGTGATTGTGCGGGAAGGTCTCCGGCCTGATCCATGTCACGCGTTCACCGGCGGCGTCGGTGAAGGGCTGGCCATCCTGGTCCACGACCTCGGAGCCGATGAGGAAGCTTTCGTTCGGCGCCGGCGTCTGGCGGAGCGTGATGCGGCGACGCCACTGGCGACCGGCCGTGTCGGGGGGCAGCAGGATGCAGCCCTGGGGCACATCGACATCGGCCGCCGCATGCACCGTGGCGGGGATGGCGGGCGCGTGCTCGACCGGCCGCGGCGTGCCGCCCATGGGCGGCGGGACGGATTGCGGCAGCATGCGCACGCGCATCAGGTCGAGCCGCGGCCAGGTGTCGGCGCCTTCGCCCATCACCATGCCGAGCGTGCGGAGCGTCAGGCTGCGCCCGCGGCCCCGCGTCGCAGTGTTGGGGACAAAGATCTCGGCGCGCGCGCCGGGCATCAGCAGGATGCGGTGCATGTGCCGGCCTTCGGGGCCGACCGTCGTCGCCTCCCGCCCCTGCACGGATCCATCGAGCGCCACGACGCGCAGGGCCTCGGGCTGCGGCGCGCCGTCCTCCGACAGTTCCAGCACATAGGTCATGGAGGCCGAGAGATTCGCGACGCGCCAGAGATGGTTGCGCCCCGCGCCGATCGTGGCCGTCGGCATGTGCTTGCCGTTGACGGTGAAGAGCCAGACCGCGTCGCCCTCCTCCTCCCGCAGCGCGGCGCAGAAGCCGGGCCCGATCGCGGTCCCGGACGGGTTCACGGGCGTCGCGGGGTCGCGCATCTCGCCGCAGAGACCGGGGTCCCAGCGCGGATCCTCCCCGCCGCCGCCGCCGAACGTCGCGGGCCAGGCGGCGCCGTCCGGCACCGCGCCGGGCAGCATGGCCTGGCCGGGGGTGCAGTGACGGCCATCGGGGCCACGGCCGTCCCCGGGGCAGCGCGGCACCGTCAGCTGGATGTCGCGCAGCAGCACGTAGCGCACATCCGTCGCGCCGCGCAGCAGCCGCGTCGCACGCTGATCGGCCCCGCGCAGCGCGTCGCGCGGATCGCCGATGGAGAGCGCGCCGGCCATGCCCTGCGTCACCTGGTCGCGCGTGAGTTCGTGGATATGCGCGTGGAACCAGTTGAGCCCCGCCGGATAGGGCACGCTCGGCGCCGCGAGGCCGAGCGAGGCGCCGGGCAGCGTCGCGGGGATGGCGATCGCGTAGTCCTGCCGCGCCGCGGCAGGCACCGTGACGAAGGAAAAATCCCCCGGCGGGCAATCCCCCGGTGGCCGCGGCGCGGCGAACAGGCCGTGGGTGTGCAGGTTGGTGCGGTTCTCGGCGGCGGCAGGCGCGAGGTTCGACAGCGCGATGCGGAGCGTGGTGCCGGCATGCGCCTCGATCAGCGGCGGCGCGTAGCTGTCGCGGCCCGGCTGGCGCGGATTGCCGGCATAGCCGTGCAGGCGCACGGCATAGGGCCCGACATCGCGGCGCAGGCTTTCGCGCACGGCGAGGTTCAGCACGGGCCCCTGCCCGCAGCCATCGGCCGCCCGGCCGAAGGCGGAGAGGCGCGGCGGGTCGCGGAGCTCCCCGGCGCCGGCCGCTGCGGCGAGGGCAAGCAGGAGC
>JAYRQX010000203.1:0-3897 GCA_041910415.1 Acetobacteraceae bacterium
CCGGCTACGACCCCGTGACGAGCTTCTTGGCCCTCGGCCAGCTCACCCTGCAGCCCATGCCGATGTATGTCCGCACCGCCAGCCGCTTCCGCAGCTGGCCGGATGTGCTGGACTTCGCCCGCGCCCATCCCGGCGCCTTCACCTGGGGCACCTCCGGCGCCCGCGGCATGGCGGAGATCCTGACCGAGGCCGCCTTCCGGCAGGAGAACGTGCAGACCACCTCCATCCCCTTCCGCGGCGGGTCGGAAGCGATCGCCGCCATGATCGGCGGGCATGTGGAGGCGGTGGTCTCGACCGATTTCGGTCCCCTGCTCCGCTCGGGCGATGTCCGGCTGCTCGTCGAAACGGGTCCGACGCCCGCCACGGGCCAGGACATCCCGACCTTCCGGGCGCTCGGCTACCCGCTCTCGGAGCCCAACGTCTACGGCATGGTGGGTCCGGCCGGGATGCCGGCGCCCGTCGTCGCCTGGTGGGATCAGGCCATCGCGGCCGCCTGTGCGGACCCCACCTTCCGCGCCGTCGCCGACCGCAATTTCGCGATCGTCGCGCACCAGGACGCGGCGCAGAACGAGGCTAGCTTCCGCCGCGGCTACGAGGCCTTCCGCCGGGCGCTCACCGCGACGCGCTGATCGCCTGATGCCGACGGGCTGAAGCGTTTCATGGTGCCGTGCCGCGGCGTACGTCCAGCCTGGCGCCGCCGAACGCAGCAGCAGGGGGACGACATGCCTGCCATGTCCTGGGGCCTGGACGCATGACAACAGCCGCCCCGCGGGCCGCGCCACCACCGAAGGCCGACAGGATCGACTGGCGCGCCGTTCTCATCATGGCGGCCGTCCTCGCCGTGGCCATTCCGGTGCGATTTGGCGAGCGCATCCAGGCGCTGATCGACCCGCCGCCCGCGATGACCACCGCCCCCTATCGCGGCGTGGAGCGGGACGTGGTGCTCGGCGCGCAGGTTCCCTTCCCCGCCTGGGTCCCGGTGCCCGAGGGCGCCACGCGCATGAACGGCGTGCACTTCGTGCCCGTCCCGACACTGCCCGAGGCCGGGATGGCCCTGTTCCGGGTGGCCGGCCCCCTGCCGCCCCTGCTGGACCGGCTCCGTCGCGACCTGGAAGCCGAAGGCTTCGCCCTTTCGGACGAGGCGCCGGCCGAGCTGGCCGGGCTGCGCGGGGCCGCCATGGGCCGCGACGGCGTCATCGGCGGACGCGACGGGCGGGGGCGCGCGGTGGCCGTGATGGTGCTGTCCGCCGGCGAGGCCCACCGGCCCGTCCAACTCGTGCAGGTCGCCTGGCATCTGGAGCCCTGACGCCCCGGTCTCCGGTCGCGCATGCGCCGGGCACCCGGCAGCCGTGCCGGGAACGCAAAGGTCCAGACGGACCCTGCCCAGGTCTCGCCATGCTATGGGGCTAGCGAGAAATACCAATGAGGAAACGCTCCATGGCCCGAAGGGCCGATTCCCCCGACATTCCGCTCGACCTGCTCCGCCGCATCCAGCGGCTGGCCGAGGTCGCGCGCCTGATGGGCGACACGCGCACCGCCGGCACCATGCAGGCCATGGCCGACCGGCTCTGGCGCGACAGCCGCGCCGGCGCCGTACCCGAGGAGACCGTGCGCGAGGCCCGCCGCCTCGCCGCCTGAAGGGGTGGCTTCGCGGCGCACGCTGCGTTAACCCACGGGACAACAATCCCCGGGAGAACACGCCATGATCCGCCTCGCGCGCCGTCCCCTGCTGGCCGGCCTCGCCAGCCTCGCGACCCCCGCGCTTGCCCAGACGGCGCGGCCGATGACGATCGTCGTGCCCTTCGCGCCCGGCGGGTCCACCGACATCGTCAGCCGGCTGCTGGCCGAGCGCATGACGCAGATCCTGGGCCAGCCCGTGCAGGTGGAGAACCGGCCGGGCGGCAACACCATCGTGGGCGCGGAATACGTCGCGCGGTCGCGCCCGGATGGCCACACGGCGCTGATGGCGGCCGGCACCACGCTCACCATCAATCCCGTCATCGTGCCGAACCTCTCCTACAAGGTGGAGGACTTCGCGCCCGTCATGCTGGCGACGACCTTTCCCTTCGGCATCATCACGAAGCTCGAGGGCGGCGCGGTGGACGTGCCGGCCTGGGTGGCCGCGGCGCGGGCGCGGCCGGGGCGGATGACCTACGGCACCAACGGGCCGACCACGCTCACCAATGTCGCGATGCTGATGTGCCTGGAGCGCCTCGGCATCACCATGCAGGACGTGACCTATCGCGGCGATTCGGCGCAGCTCGCGGCCTTCCTCGCGGGCGACCTCGACATGCTGATCGTGGCCGGCGGCACGGCGATCCCCGTCAGCCGCAACCGCCAGGGCCGGCTGATCGCCTGGACCAGCGCGCGCCAGGTGGAGAGCACCCCCGACGTGCCCCCGATCGCGCGCTTCGCGCCGGGGCTCGATGTGCTGAGCTGGTTCGGGATGCTGTTCCCGGCACGCACGCCGGAAGAGATCATCCAGCGCACCAATGTCGCGGCGAACGAGGCGCTGCGCGATCCCAGGATCAGCGAGAGGCTGACCAATGAGGGCCAGTTCCTCGCCGGCGGCAGCCCCCAGGATTTTTCGGCGTTCCTGCGCCGCTCCGACGAGCTGTGGCGCCCGATCCTCTCGCGCCTGGACGTGCCGCGGAACTGAGCGCGCGGACCGATCAGCGCACCGCGTAGACGTCGTAGGTCGGACCGCTCGGCGGGCGCTGGCCGACGCCGATGGCGAGGATCTTGTTCATCCAGGCGAGATCGGGCGCGCCCGTCTCGAAGCGCATAGCGGTGCGGAAATAGTATTCGGCGGGATCCACGGCCTGGCCGGCATTGAGCCGCGCCAGCACCTCGGGCGTTGCCGTGCGGATGCCGGTGTAGGAGACGTAGACGATCCCGCCGCCGCTGTGCTTCAGCGTGACACGCACATCCATGTGCGCGGTGCCGTCGGCATCCACGCGCAGCCAGTCCGCGGCCGTGCCCGGCATCACCTCGGCCTTGAAATCCGGGCCTTCCGCCGTGCCGCCCGTGACGGGGATGATGCGGAGTTCGCCCCTGTTGGCCGCGCCCGCCATCTGCAGCGCGCCCACCGACAGCACCATGCGGAACAGGAATTCCGTGCGCAGCGGCAGCGGCGTGATCGTCACAGCGGTGTTTCCTTCCCAGCGAACAAAAGACTCAGCGCTGCTTCCAGGGCAGGCCGTCGGCCTTCCAGCCCGAGACGGTGCCGCGATGCCCTTCCGCGTCCATCGGCCCCTCGAAGCCCGTGGCGACGTTGAAGACATGCGGGAAGCCTGCGGACTGCGCCGCCTGCGCCGCGGCGAGCGAGCGGGCGCCGGAGCGGCAGATGAAGTAGATCCTGTTGAGCGGCGTCAGCCCCGCCTTGCGCAGATGCTCCGCGAAATGGCTGTTGACCTGCATCGAGGGAAAGACCTGCCAGGGGATCAGCAGCGGCTGCTTGGCCAGGCCGCTGATGTCGGGCAGGCCCACGAAATTCCATTCGGCGTCGGTGCGCACGTCCACGAGCGCGGCCTGCTCGTCGGCTTCGAGGGCGGCCCAGCTGTCCTTGGGGCTGATGTCCGGCACGCCTGTCACGGCTTGTCTCCTTCGGCTGCCCTTGGCGGGTTGCGGGGCCGATTGTGCGGCGCGGAAGGCCCGAGGGCAATCGTCGCGCGGGCATTGCCCCCGTTGCGCTGCCGGCGCAGAAGGTCGCGCATGTCCGGCCTCGTTCCCCGGCCCGGCGCGCGCCGGACCGATCTCGACCTGCTGCGCGTGGTCGCCTGCTTCGCGATCATCCTGGCCCATGCCGTGCTGATCTTCACCGCGGAGCCGCGCTACCACCTGAAGAGCGCGGAGGCGCGGATCGTGGCGGACTGGGCCTATGAGGCGCTGCGCATC
>JAYRQX010000204.1:0-6778 GCA_041910415.1 Acetobacteraceae bacterium
GAGCACCTCGCCGTCCCTGGCGCGCAGCAGCAGGCCGCGTTCGCGGATCGCCTGCAGATGCGCGCCGCGCGCGACAACCGAGACCTCCGCGCCCGCCTTCGCAAGGCGCGCGGCCAGATGCCCGCCGATCGCGCCGGCCCCGAAGACGCAGATCCTCACGCCGCGGCATCCGGCACCAGCCCGGCCGCCCGCGCGGCGAGGATGGCGAGCGACGAGGTCAGTTCGAACATCGGCATGGGCACGCCGGCCTGGCGCGCCATGCGCAGCGGCGCTTCGTAGAGAACGGCCGTCTCCATGGGACGTCCGGCCTCCAGGTCCTGCAGGATGGAAGGCTTGTGCCGCATGCCCATGGACCGCCGCACGCGCTGTTCGGGATCGGCCGCCACGCGCCAGCCATAGGCTTCCGAGAGTGCGATGACCTCATGCGCAACGGCGCGCGCCGCCGCACGCGGCGCATCCTCGGCGAGCACCGTCGCCATGTCGGCGCGCGCGAGGATGCAGAGCGGCCCGGTCATGGCGTTGCCGACGAACTTCGCAAAAACCTCTCGCCGGATGTCGCGCGACACGGGCGCCGCGAGCCCACCCGCGGCGATCGCTTCCGAAATCGCGGTCACCCGTGGGGTGACGACCCCATCCACCTCGCCGAGGACGAGGCGCGCATCCGTCGACTCGACCTCGATGAGACCGGGCTCAAGAACCTCGGAGGCCGAATAGACGACCGAGCCGATGGTGCGCCGCACACCGACCGCCTTGCGCAGGACGTCGCCGGGGTCAGCCTCCGGCAGGCTCTCGCCGTCCCGCGGGCCGCCGAGGCCACAGAAGAACCACCAGGGCATGCCGTTGTTGACGAAGACGACCGCGGTCTCGGGCCCGAGCAGCGGCGCGATGGCGGCGGCGACCGATGGCAGCGCCGGCACCTTGGTGGCGACCAGCACCACGTCCTGCGGGCCGAGCGTCCGCGGATCGGCGGACGCCTTCGGACGGCAGAAGAGCTCGGCATCCGGGGCGCGCACGCGCAGCCCCTTCGCCTCGATCGCGGCAAGCTGTGCCCCGCGCGCGACGACCGAGACGTCGGCGCCGCCCTTCGCCAGGCGTGCCGCGATGTGGCCACCGATCGCGCCGGCGCCGAAGACACAGGCTTTCATGATGTCTGCTCCTTCGCAGCAGGACCCTCGCGGAGCCCGGACATGTCGAGGCAACAACGGCGCCAGGCGGTCAGGCGCCCTGGCGCGACCGGGTCATGGGGCGTGGCGCGCCAGCTGCGTGCACATCGCGGCGCCGGCGGCCACCAGGCGGTCGACGATGGCCTTGCCGTGTTCGGCATTCGCCGCGCGGGGATCGGCTGCGGCGACGCCCCCGGGGGCGACCTCGCCCACCCACATCGGCACCGCGAACTCGACGCCCTTCATACGGATTGCCCCGAACCCCGTCGCCGTCGTGCCGAGGTAGTCACCGGTGTGGCGCCTGGGCCGCGCCGCATCGGGCCGGCAGAGATCCGGACGCAGGTGCAGGGTGACGGAGGCGACGGGGTCGCCGCCATGGCCGAAGGTGTCCGTGGAGCCGCCGAGTTCGGCATGCAGGCGCCCGCCCTCCCGCCAGAGATGGAGCGCGGGGGTGATGATGCCATGGCGGTGGCGGATGGCGCGGGCCGCGGCCTCCGCCGGCGCGATGGTCCCGGCGTGGCCATTGACGATCAGGATGCGCCGCTTGCCGATGCGGATGAAGGCTTCCGCCATCTCCTCGATCACCGCGGTCAGGGTGCCGACAGAGAGCGAAATGCCGCCGGCGACACCGGCGAAGAAATCCTCGCCGCCAAAGGGAATGGCCGGTGCCACCAGCGCATCCGTGCCCGCCGCCGCGGCAGCCGCGGCGATGCGGTCGGCAATCTCCTCGGCGACCAGGTAGTCGCCCATGGGCAGCGCCGGGCCATGCGTCTCCAGGCTTCCCATGGGCAGGATGGCGACCGCGCCCTCCTTCAGCCGGTGCTCGACTTCAGGCGCCGGCAGTTCCGCGATGCGATGGCCCCTCATGCCAGCATGTCCAGCGCGGCGCGCGAGAGGGCTTGCACGCCGAGGCCGATGCAGCGCTCATCCGGCTGGTAGCGGGAATTGTGCAGGCGGTCGTCGCGCCCGGGCTGGCCGGCGCCGACGCGGAGTTGGAAGGAAGGCATCAGCGCCGCGAACTCCGCGAAATCCTCGGCGCCCATGGACGGCTCGCCTTCGTCCACCACCTCCGCGCCGAACTGGCGGCGGACGGCGTCCATGACGGGCTCGAGCACCCGGTCGTCGTTCACGAGCGGCGGCACGCCGCGGCGGTACTCCATCTCGCAGCGGACGCGGAATCCGGGTTCGAGACCCGCGGCCAGGCGCTTCAACGCCGCCTCGGCCGTGTCCCGGGCGTCATGATGAAGGGTGCGGACGGTGCCCTTCAGGGAGACGCGTTCGGGGATGATGTTGGGCGCCGTGCCGCCGTGGAAGACACCGATCGTCACCACCGCCGGGTGCAGCGGCCGTACCTCGCGGCTCACCACCGTCTGCGCCTGGCTGACGAAATGGGCGCCGGCCACGATGGGGTCGACCGCGGCATAGGGATGGGCCGCATGGCCCGACTTGCCGTGGATGACGAGGTCGAAGCGGTCTGCGGCGGCCAATGTTGCGCCGCGGCAGAACCCGAAGCGGCCGACCGGCATGTCAGGCGAATTGTGGAAGCCGATGGCCATGTCCGCGCCCTCGGCCGCGCCTTCGGCGACCATCCGCTTCGCACCACCGAGCGCTTCCTCCGCGGGCTGGAAGACCAGCCGGACCGTGCCGGCCAGCTGCGGCGCGAGGTCCTTCAGCACGGCGGCCACGCCGATTAGGGTCGTGGTGTGGATGTCGTGCCCGCAGGCATGCATCTTCCCTTCCAGCGTCGAGGCGAAGGGCAGGCCGGTTTCCTCGTGGATCGGCAGCGCGTCCATGTCGGCGCGGATGAGGAGGGTCGGGCCCGGGCGGCCGCCCCGGATCTCCCCGATGACGCCGGTCCTGGCGATGCCGGTGCGGTGCGGGATCCCCAGGCGCGCCAGTTCGGCTGCGACGACACCGGCCGTGCGCACTTCCTCGAAGGCCAGTTCGGGGTGGGCGTGGATGTCGCGGCGGATCTCGATCAGCCTCGGCTCGATCGCCGCCACGGTCTCGCGGATTCGCCGCTCGGGGTCGTTCACAGCCATCGGGACGCCTTGCAGTGTTGCAAAAGGGCCGCGGAGGATAGGTGAAGAATTGGTCATGGCAAGCCGCGCCGCTTGCCGCATCTTGCGCCCCGTGCCATTGGCGGTTTGTCTGAAAAGAGACGCTCGAAGCAACAATGGGAGGGGCGATGCCGGGGAGGCTTTCGAGCCGCCGCATGCTGTTCGTGTCGGGGTTGGCCGCTTCGGTCGCCGCCGTGCCGTTCGCGCGTGCACAGCCTGCCTGGACTCCCCAGAGCATCAAGCTGATCGTGCCCTTCGCACCCGGGGGCACCACCGATCTCGCTGCGCGGCTGATTTCCGGCGCGCTCGGCGAACGCCTCGGCACCAGCATCATCATCGAGAACCGCGCCGGGGCCGGCGCGACGGTGGGCAGCGAGATGGCGGCCCGCGCCGCGCCCGATGGCACGACGCTGCTGATGTCGAACATCGCGAGCCATGGCATCGGCCCGAGCCTCTACCGCAACCTGCGCTACGACGCGGTGCGCGACTTCACCCATATCGGGCTCATCATCACCAACCCCTCGGTCTTCGTGGCCAATCCCCGCGCCGGGATCGCGACCCTCTCCGATCTCGCCCGCCTGCATCGTGCGACGCCGCGGGGGATCGACATGGCCTCGTCCGGCGCCGGCTCCTCGAACCACCTGCTGATCGTCCAGATGGGCGATCTCCTGGGGAAGGAGATCAACCACATCCCCTTCCGGGGCGCCGGGCCGGCGATGACGGCCGTGATTGCCGGCCAGGTGCCGCTGATGTCGGACAGCCTCCCCTCGGCGGCGGCCCATCTGCGGCAGGGCTCGGTACTGCCGGTCGCCATGTCCTCGGATGCGCGCCACCCGGCCTTTCCTGCGGTGCCGACCTTCCGCGAACAGGGGTTCGACCTGGTCTCGACCACCTGGTTTGGCCTCTCCGGACCGGCCGGTCTCCCCTCGCCCGTGGTTGAGCGCATCAGCCGCGAGTTGCGCGTGGTCCTGGCATCGGATGATATTCGCGCGCGTTTCTCGGAACTGGGGGGCACGCCCGGCGCCATGACGCCGGCGGCCTACACGCAGTTCGTGGCGGAGGAAGTGGCGCGATGGGGTCCTGTCGTGCGAGCCTCCGGCGCGACGGTGGATTGACGGTCATGGTAAGTTTCAGGACACCCTGCGCTAGACAGCCGGGAACAAGGGAAGATCGGGCATGAAGATCAATACCAAGGACATCATATCGGGCGTCATCATGCTGACGCTGGCGCTGGTCGGATTCTGGCTGAATACCGACCACGCGCTGGGCAGCGCCCGACGAATGGGTCCCGGCTACATGCCGATGCTCACCTTCTGGATCCTGGGCGGCATCGGCGTCTTCGTGATCTTCATGGGCTTCGGCAGCGGGCCGGAACGGCTGGAGAAGTGGACGCGGCGCGACATCGCGACGCCGATCATCGGCGCCGTCGTCGGCACCGCCGCCTACCTCGTGCTGCTTCACGTGCCGGCGCTGCAGACCAACATGTACGCGCTCGGCCTCGGCACCCTGATCGGCTGCCTGATCTGGGCGCTGTCCCCGGGTTGGAAGCCGCTCGCCCTGATCCTCGCGGGCATGGCGGTCTTCGCGCTGCTGCTGGAGAAGGGTGGCTTCATGCTGGCCATTGTCGGCACCATCCTGACCTCGGTGGTTGCGGACGAGACGCAGAAGCCGAAAGGCGTGCTCGGTCTCGTCATCTTCCTGCTGGCACTCTGCTACGCGGTGTTCATCTACTACCTGGACATTCGCGTGAACGTCTGGCCGCAGTTCTCGTAAGCCCGCGCACGGCATAGGGACAGAAGACCCATGGAACTCCTCCTGTCGAACCTGGCGCACGGCTTCGCTGTCGCGTTCACGCTCAACAACCTCTTCTTCTGCCTGATCGGCTGCATCATCGGCACGGCGATCGGCGTGCTCCCGGGCATCGGCCCGGTGGCGACCATCTCGCTGCTGCTGCCGATCACCTTCGGCCAGCCCGCGACGACGGCCATCATCATGCTCGCGGGCATCTACTACGGCGCGCAGTATGGCGGTTCGACCACGGCCATTCTCCTGAACCTACCAGGAGAGGTCAGTTCGGTCGTTACAACGCTCGAGGGCTACAAGATGGCCCGAAGGGGCCGTGCCGGCGCGGCGCTGGCCACCTCGGCGCTGGCGTCGTTCTTCGCAGGCACCGTTGCGACCATCCTGGTCGCCGCCTCCGGCCCGCTGCTGACTCAGGTGGCGCTCTCCTTCGGCCCTGCCGACTACTTCTCCCTGATGCTGCTCGGCCTGATCATCTCGGCCGTTCTGGCCCAGGGCTCGGTGGTGAAGTCGATCGGCATGGTGGTGCTTGGCGTGGCCCTTGGCCTCGTCGGCACCGACGTCCAGACCGGCCAGCAGCGCTTCACCTTCGGCGTCCCGGAACTGTCTGACGGCATCGGCTTCGTGCCCATCGCCATGGGCATGTTCGGCATCGCGGAGATCGTGCTGAATCTCGAGCGCCCGGAAAGCCGCAACGTGCTGTCGACCAAGGTCGGGTCGCTGTTCCTGACACGGGAAGAGTTCAAGGCGGCGACACCTTCGGTACTCCGCGGTACGGTCGTGGGCTCGCTGCTCGGTATCCTGCCTGGTGGTGGCGCGGCGCTCGCCTCCTTCGGTTCCTACATGATGGAACGCAAGGTCAGCCGCGGCCGGCACAATTTCGGCAGCGGCGCGATCGAAGGCGTGGCGGGTCCGGAAGCGGCCAACAATGCCGCGGCCCAGACCTCCTTCATCCCGCTGCTGACGCTCGGCATCCCGGCCAACGCCGTCATGGCGCTCATGGTCGGCGCGCTGATCATCCAGGGCATCCAGCCCGGCCCGCGCATGGTGGAAGCCCAGCCGGACCTGTTCTGGGGCCTGATCGCCTCGATGTGGCTCGGCAACGTCATGCTGCTGGTCATCAACCTACCGATGATCGGTATGTGGGTGAAGCTGCTCGCGGTGCCCTATCGCTACCTCTATCCGTCGATCCTGATCTTCTGCTCGATCGGCGTCTATTCGCTGAACAACAACGTCTTCGACGTCTACATGACGATCCTGTTCGCGATCTTCGGCTACATGTGCAGCAAGCTGAAGATGGAGCCGGCGCCGCTGCTGATCGGCTTCGTGCTCGGCCCGATGATGGAGGAGCATCTGCGCCGCGCGATGCTGCTCAGCCGTGGCGATTGGATGGTGTTTGTGCAGCGCCCGATCAGCGCGACGATGCTCGCCATCGGCGCCATCGCGATCCTCGCCATGGCGCTGCCGAATATCCGCGCCGGCAAGAACAAGGCGCTGGCCGAGGAAAGCTGAACGCGGCATTGCCGCGATGAGCGGATGGGGCCGGGGGCACACGCCTCCGGCCCTTTTCGCTTTCGGGATGCCGCTGCTGCTTGCCGCGCCAGGCGAGAGCTAATACGCCCCGCACTATTGATTGACCTGTGCCCATGGTCGTGAGGCGATGGCGGTGATGCGGTGGGGTTGGCTGGTGAGCCAGTTCCATGCGGAGCAGCAGGCTTCGAGGATGGCATCGTAGGTCGGGTAGACGCGGTTGGA
>JAYRQX010000205.1:0-9613 GCA_041910415.1 Acetobacteraceae bacterium
GCGAGAAGCTCGCGCGTGTAGGGATTCGCCGGCGCATCGAGGATCTGCGCGGTCGCGCCGACTTCCTGCATCGCGCCGTTGCGCAGCACCAGGATGCGGTCGGCCATCTGCGCGACGACGGCGAGGTCGTGCGAGACGTAGACGGCGGTGACCCCGCGATCGCGCACCACATTCTTGAAGGCGCGCAGCACCTCGATCTGCGTGGTCACGTCGAGCGCGGTGGTGGGCTCGTCGAGGATGACGAGCTCCGGGTCCGCGATCAGCGCCATGGCCGCCATCAGCCGCTGCAACTGCCCACCGGAGACCTGGTGCGGGTAGCGGTCGCCAACCGTCTCCGGGTTCGGCAGCGCGAGGTCGCGGAACAGTTCGACCGCGCGCCGCTCGGCTTCCGCACGCGTCGCGGTGCCGTGGATCAGCGCGATTTCCGTGACCTGCGCCATGATGGTGCGGGACGGGTTGAAAGCGGCCGCGGCGCTTTGCGCGACATAGGCCACGCGCCGACCACGCAGGCCGCGGAGCTCGGCGCGGGGGAGTTGCAGCACCTCGGTCTCGCCGAGCCGGATGCTGCCCTGGGCGATGCGGCAGCCCGGGCGCGCATAGCCCATCAGCGCCAGCGCGATCGTCGTCTTGCCGGAGCCGGATTCCCCGATCAGCGCCAGCACCTGGCCGCGCGCGAGGGTAAAGGAGATGTCGCGAACGATCGGAGAATTCTCGCCCGCCGCGTTGCGCGCGACGACATGCAGGCCGCTGACCGCGAGCGCGTCAGCCGGCATCGGCGGCCCCTTGGCGCAGGCCGAGCGCATCGATGAAAAGGTTCATGCCGATGGTGAGCGAGGCGATGGCGAGTGCCGGCATCAGCACTGCCGGCGCGCCTTCGTGCAGCCCGGCCATGTTCTCCCGCACCAGCGATCCCCAGTCGGCGTTCGGTGGCTGCACGCCGAGACCGAGGAAGGACATGCTGGCCAGCAGCAGCACGATGAAGACGAAACGCAGGCCGAAATCGGCGAGCACGGGGCCGATGATGTTGGGCAGGATCTCTTCTCGCACGATGAACAGCGTGCCCTCGCCGCGCGCCTCGGCGACACGAACGAAGTCCAGCGCATTCACGCCGACGGCGAGCGAGCGCGTGATGCGATAGGCGCCCGGCGTGTAGATGATGCCCGCCGCCAGGATCAGCACCGGGACTGCGCTGCCGAAGGCGGCGACGACCACGAGGGCGAACATCTTGCTGGGGATCGAGATCAGCGTATCCAGCACCCGCGACAGCGCCGCATCCGCCCAGCCCCCCCAGGCCGCCGCGCACATGCCGAGGAGGAGGCCGCTGCCGCTCGCGATCAGTGCCGCAGCAAGTGCGACGCCCACGGTGTAGCGCGCGCCGTTCAGCACGCGGCTCAGCATGTCGCGGCCGAGATAATCCGTGCCCATCGGGAATTCGGCGCTGACGGGCAGGAAGACCTCCATGTCCACGATGGCGCCGGCGGGATGCGGCGCGACCCAGTGGCCGATGAGCGCCATCGCCACCCAGAACAGCACGATGGCGCCGCCGAGCAGGCCGAGGATCGGAAAGCGCCTCATCGGTGCCTGAGCCGTGGATTGGCGAGGATGGCGACGATGTCGGCGACCGTGACGAGCATGAGATAGGCCGCGCAGAAGATCATCGCGCAGGCCTGCACGACGGGCAGGTCGCGCTGCGACACGCCGTCCACCATCAGCTTGGCGATGCCGGGATAGTTGAAGATCGTCTCGACGATGATGACGCCGCCGAGCAGATACGAAAGGCTGAGCGCGACCGCATTCGCGATCGGCCCGATGGCGTTGGGCAGCGCGTGGCGCAGCACGACGCGCGCGGGGCTCGCGCCCTTCAGCACCGCCATCTCCACATAGGATGCGCGGAGCTGGTCGATCACCGCGGCGCGCGTCAGGCGGATCATCTGGGCCACGATGACGCAGGCCAGCACCATGACGGGCATGGCGAAGACGCGGAAGAATTGCGCGACCGATGTGATGTCGCTGGCGGACGACAGCGCCGAGAGCCAGCGCAGATGCACGGCGAAGACGATAACGGCCGCCGTCGCCACCAGGAACTCCGGCACCGAGACGACCGAGAGCGTCAGCACGCTGACCGTCCGGTCATAAGCCGATCCGCGCCACATCGCGGCAGTGATGCCGATGGTGAGTGCGATCGGCACTGCGACGCAGGCGGTGGCCGCGGCGAGGAGGAGAGAATTCGGCAGACGCGAGCCAATCAGGTCCGCCACGGGCAGGTTGTTCACCAGCGATCGCCCGGGATCGCCCGTCAGCAGCCCGCCGAGCCAATGCAGGTACCGCCACACC
Source organism: Acetobacteraceae bacterium (assembly GCA_041910415.1). GTDB lineage: Bacteria > Pseudomonadota > Alphaproteobacteria > Acetobacterales > Acetobacteraceae > JAYRQX01. The sequence continues at coordinate 2,335 of JAYRQX010000205.1, forward strand.
GCCGGCTGATCGAGGCCGAGCTCCCGCCTGAGCCCGGCCACCGCTTCCGGCGTCGCGGCCTGCCCCAGCAGCTCCTCCGCCGCATCCCCCGGCAGCAGGGCCGTGATCGCGAAGACCGCGAGCGAGACCGCCAGCAGGGAGACGCAGCCCAGCGCGATGCGCGTGGCGACCAGCCTCAGCACGGCCGCCGCCCGCGCGCCTCAGCCATCGAGCCACACATACTGCGCGAAATCGTAGCCCATCAGCCCGCCGAGCGGGATCGCGCCCAGCCCCTTCAGCCGGGAGACATGCGCATCCAGCAGCGACTGGAAGACGGGAATGCCGATGCCGCTTTCGTTGTGCACCATCACCTGCATGTCCGCATACATCTGCCGCCGCCGCGCCTCGTCCGTCTCGGCGCGCGCCGCGCCCAGCAGCTGGTCGAATTGTGGGTTGCGCCAGGCGCTCTCGTTCCACGCCGCGTCCGACTTGAAGAACAGCGTGAAGAGGATGTCCGCGCTCGGCCGCGGATTCACCGCGCCGAAGCTCAGCGGATGCTTGAACCAGTGGTTGGTCCAGTATCCGTCCGACGGCACCCGGCGCACCTCCAGGTTCATGCCGATGCGCCGCCCCGTCTCCTGCATCACCTGCGCCATCTCGATGGAGTTCGGCGCCGCCGGCGCGCAGACCATCGGCAGCGCCGTGTTCCCGATGCCCGAGCGCTGGAAGTGATGCCGCGCGCGATCGAGGTCGAAGGGCCGCTGCGGCAGGCCCGCGAAGAAGAAGCGGTTGGTGGGATCGATCGGCTGGTCGTTCCCGATCACCGCATAGTTGCGCAGGATCGCCGTGCGCATCTGCGCGCGGTCGAACATGTATTTCATCGCCAGCACGAAGTCGGCCTGGTTCCCGGGGCTCTGGTCCAACCGGATCACCAGGTCGGTGTAGTAGCCCGACTTCGTCTCGAACACGGTGAAGCCCGGCGTCTGCTGGATGCGGCGTACGCTGCGCGGGTCGATGCCCGCCGTCAGTTGGATGTCGCCTGACAGCAGCGCATTCACCCGAGCCTGCTCGTCCGGGATGCCGATGAACTCGATCTCGTCGAGATAAGGCTTGCCGGCCTGCCAGTAGTTCGGGTTGCGCACCCCGATGGAGCGCACGCCCGGCCGGAATTCCTGGCACCGGTAGGGCCCCGTGCCCACCGCCGTTGAGAAATCCGTCGTCCCTTCCTTCACGATATGAAAGTGGAAGGTGCCGAGGGCGACAGGCAGATCCGCATTCGGCGCATCCAGCACGATGCGCACCTCGTCGGGCGCCGTCGCCACGATCTCCCGCATCGGCATGGCGAGCGAGCGGGCGCGCGACGCCACCGCCTCCTCCTTGTGCCTGGCGAGCGAGTACACGACATCCGCCGAGGTCAGCGTCTTGCCGTCGTGGAACGTCACGCCGCGGCGCAGCTTGAACACCCAGGTCGTGGCGTCGTTCGTGCTCCAGCTCTCCGCCAGCGCCGGCTGCGGCGTCAGCGACCCGTCGAGCGACACGAGCCCGTTGTAGAACATGTTGCAGCGCGAATAGTCCGTGGACATCGACTGCTTCGCGGGATCCAGCGTATCGGCCGCCGAGGTCGAGGTCCCCGCCACCTTGATGCGCCCGCCGCGCCTGGGCGTCTGCGCCAGCGCCTCCCTGGCCTGGCTGAGCACCAGGCCCGCCGTGCCCACGCCCATGCCCGCCGTGGCGAGCATGCCCATCACGTCCCGCCGCGTCGCGCCGGCGCCGAGCGCCCGTGCCGCGCGCTGCCGGTCGGCCGCATCGAAGCCGCGATTGCTGTCCTGTGCCATTCCTACGCTCCCCGAATTCCACCGTCCCAGCGCCGGGGCACGATGCGTGCCGCACCCCTGGCCACGCCGCGCCCCGCCAAGGGGACCACGACGCCATCACGGAAGGCTAGATTCGCCGGGACGGCAACAGTCCCTTCAGGGGAAGCAGGGCCGGGAGAGTCTGACGTTCTGGGCGCCGGGGGCGGCAGATTCGGCGGAACGGGTGAAGCCGGGGGAGCGAACTCCCCCGGTACACCTTTTGTCGAACTCTGGAACGCGCAGAGAACGCTCTCGCCGGCCGCCGCCAATTCCTTGGTCTGAAGGGCGCCGGCGGCGGTCGGGAGGGCCATCAGGTCTCCGATCAGTTCGATCTCGGGCTCCCCGTCAGGGTCGTCTCCTGGTGAGACGACGACCTTTTCGATCAGCGCCCGCGCCTGCGCGACAAGGTCCCCGACGCCTTCGCCATCGGCTACAGCGGCGACTGGCACTCGGCGGAGGCCGTCCTGGCGGTCGGCGACGCCTGGTACAGCGTCGTCGGCGGGCTGCTGCCCGTGCCGGCCCTTCAATTGCTGCGCGCCGCCCAGGCCGGAGATGCTGCCGAAGTGGCACGCTGGAACACAAGGTTCCAAGGCTTGTGGGAGGTGTTCAAGGAACTCGGCAGCCTGCGGGTGATGTATGCCGCCGCTGAGATCCTTGGCATTTGCCGCGCGACGCCGCCCCGGCCGATCCTGCCGCTGGCGACCGACACCCGCGCGCGCATTGCCGCCGCGCTGCGGATGCTCGACACTGACGCGGTGTGACGTCGTCCATCACCGATCAGCCTTGCGACAGGGGCATCGCGCAATGCCGGACATGACGCAGTTTGCTCTCTTCTTCGCCGCGGCCTTCGTCCTCGCCGTCACGCCGGGTCCGGGGATCTTCTATGTCGCCGCGCGCACCCTCGCCGGCGGCCGGGCGGAAGGCATGACGTCGAGCTTCGGTACCGGCCTCGGCGGAATGGCGCATGTCCTGGCGGGGAGCCTGGGTGTCTCCGCGATCGTGCTTACGAGTGCGGAGCTGTTCGCCGCGCTGAAGCTGATCGGGGCTGCCTATCTCGTTTGGCTCGGCGTCCGCACCTTCCAGGCTGCCCGACGGGATGCCGCGGGCGTTCTGAGCGGCGGGCTGGGAGCGCCGCCTGTCGGCGCGCGGCGCGCATTCCGCGAAGGCGTCATGGTCGAGGCGCTGAACCCGAAGACGGCGGCCTTCTTCCTGGCCTTCATCCCGCAATTCGTGGACGCGTCCCAGGGCAGCGTCGCAATGCAGTTCGTGGTGCTGGGATTCGTCTCGGTGCTGCTCAACACGCTGGCTGACATTGTTGTCGCCTTCCTGGCAAGCGGGATCCGCGACGGCGCCAAGGCCAGCCCGGTGCTGATCCGGCGCCTCCGGCAAGGATCTGGCGCTGGCATGGTGGCGCTTGGCGTGGGCCTCGCTCTGGCACGGCGGCCGGTCGGTTGAAGGATGGTCACGACGAAGCCCACCATGGGGCAGTCTGGGAGATGCGTATGAACGATCGAGAGCCGTGGCTGAACCCTGTGACAGGCGCCGAGGTTGCTTTGTCGGGTGCTGACATCGATAGGTTTGGTCCTGACCCGCGGCGCGCGTTCCGCGCCAATCTCGCGGCAGTCGAGGGGCGGATCGCGACCGCATGTGCCCGCGCGGGCCGCGATCGCGCGGATGTCCGCCTGCTGCCGATCACCAAGACCGTCCCCTCCCACATCCTGCGGCTGGCCTATGCCGCGGGCATCCGCGCCTTCGGCGAGAACAAGATCCAGGAGGCGACGTCCAAGCGGGAGAGCCTCATGGACCTGCCGATCGACTGGAGCATCGTGGGCCATCTGCAGACCAACAAGGTGAAGTACCTGACCCGCTTCGCCAGCGCCTTCCACGCGCTCGACAGCTTGCGCCTGGCCGAGGTCTTGAATGCGCGCCTCGAACGTGAAGCGCGCGACCTCGATGTCTATGTCCAGGTGAACACGTCGAACGAGGCAACCAAGTACGGCCTGGATCCGGCCGCACTGATGCCGTTCCTTGAGGAGCTTCGACGGTTCCCCAGGCTGAAGCCACGGGGCCTCATGACGCTGGCGATTTTCAGCAGCGACATGGCGAAGGTCCGCCCGTGCTTTGCGCTGTTGCGGCGCCTGCGGGATCAAGCAAACACCATCGAGCCGGCGGTCACCGAACTCTCGATGGGGATGTCGGGCGATTTCGAGGAGGCGATTGCGGAGGGTTCCAACGTCGTTCGCGTGGGCCAGGCGATATTCGGAAAGCGACCGACGCCGGATGGTCACTATTGGCCCGGGCTTTTCGGGGCGCCGGAGCGGGCTTGAGCGCCTCTTTGCCCGGATCTTCAGCCCTCTCTGCACTCTGTCATCGGGTCGTGTCCCGTGACGTGGTGGTGGAGCGGCCGGTATTTCTCAGCATATGTGGAGAGCCGCGCCACCTTGTCGCGGGAGACCGAGGCGAAGTTGGGAGGCAACCGCGTCAAGGCCAGGGGTTGTTCGAGATGTCCAGGTGCCACGCTGGCAGCACGGCGTTGCCAGCAATTTCAATGCATTAGATAATTTGCGGCCAGCATTGCTGCCAGATTGACACAAGGTGCGCTGCATAACCTTCGCGCGCTCGATAATTTACTTTTCTATTTCAACATCTTAGCTCGTTGGCCTGCTGATTGCGGTGGGGCGATGTCGAGAGATCTCGGCACGCGCAGGGAGCGCCCCGCCCAATGCGAAATACGATCGTATCGCTGATCATCGCCGTTGCCGCTGCCGGCGCGCTGCACGCCGAACCCGTCCCGATCAGCGGAACCGCGCCGGATCGCCGGCCGCCCGGTGCGCCGCGCATCACGGAATTCCAGCATGGCCCGGCCTGGGAGCGGGGCTACCTGCACGGCATCGACCGGCCGCTCCCGGACCATCTCGGGACCGCTGATCAAGGCGCCTGGTACACCCCCTTCAACAGGCCTGGCATGCCGCCGCCCTACGACCTGCGCGGATGGTTCCTCACGCAGCCGGAGACACGCTGATGGTCGCGCACCGGCGTGGCGCCCCCCTGGTCCGCCGTTCGGCATCGAATGGCGCTCTGGCAACCCGCGCGCAGCGCGCCGCCTTGCCTCAGCCGAAAGGAACGGTGCGGCACTGAGCCGCACTCTCGGGGCTGGGGCCTCCGCAAACCCGTGCGCGCCGCCGTCCCCACACGGGCGGCGCCACGAGACAGGAACTGAGATTATGAGGAATCGCGTCTTGAAGCTTTGCTCCGCGGCGACCGTTGCGGCGCTGCTGGCGTTCCCGGCCGCTGCCCAGACGCAGCAGGGGATGGGCGGAATGGCCGGCATGGGCGGCATGGCCGGCATGGGCGGTATGTCGGGCATGGCCGGCATGGCTGGAAACCCGGCCGCATTCGTCTGCACGCAGTGGACCGCCGCGGGTCAGGCCGGCATGGCTGGCATGGGCGGCATGGCTGGCATGGGCGGTATGGCCGGCATGGGCGGCATGGCGGGCATGGGTGGCATGGCCGGGATGGGTGGCATGGGCGGCATGTCCGGCATGGCGGGCATGGCCGGCACGCCGGCCGGCTTCGTCTGCACCCAGTGGACCGCCGCGGGTCAGGCCGGCATGAGCGGCATGGCTGGCATGGGCGGAATGGCCGGCATGGGCGGCATGGCTGGCCAGCCCAGCCGCTGATTGCGTGTCGGCGGGCCGGGAGCATCCGCTTCCGGCCCGCTACCTCCTCCCCGCAAGAGTCCTGAGGCAGCCATGAAACCAGCAGATCCCCGCAGACAGCGCATGCTGCTCGGGCTCGCCACGGCGATCGTCGCCGTGGTTGCGGCTGGCGCGATGTGGCGAGTCTCGCAGTGGCGTCCGACGGCGCAGCCTCCCCGCATCGTGGACAGCCAGGAAGTCGCAGCGGTTCGCCAGCGCGCGGCGCAGGCCGATCTTCAGCGCGCGACCTGGGACGAACTCCACACATTCCCCGCCAGCGCGACGGCCAGCGACGCCGCCTGCCTCGTGTGCCATCAAGAGGTGGTCACGGCCAGGCCGCGCGCCGTATCGCCCGCGGGCCTGCGCGCCGCCGACACGCTGGCCTGGTACCAGACGCTCGACACCTATGCCGGCGATCAGCAATCCTTCCATTGGCGCCATCTTCGCTCGCCACTCGCGCAGCAGGTCATGAACCTGCAATGCACCTTCTGCCACCAGGCCAACGACCCGCGCGAGGAATCGCCACACGCCCTGCGGCGTGAGGCATCCGCTGCCGCGCCGGTGTCCGCCGATGCGTCCCGCGCCTTCGCGCCGCCCTTCACGCTCCGTCGCACGGTCAACACGACCGAGACCTGCCTGCGCTGCCACGGCGCCTTCCCGGCCGAGGTCATGGGTCTCTCCGAACCCTGGCACGCACTGCGCGAAGGTCTCGAAAGCGCCGAGACGCCGAATGGCTGCCTCACCTGCCACGCCCAGGATCAGCGGACCGTGCGGCATCGCGTGAACTACCTCTTCGCCGGTGACATCGAACGCGCGGCGCAGACGAGCTCCGACGTCTGCTTCGGCTGCCACGGCGGGCGCCAGTGGTACCGCATCTCGTACCCCTACACGCGCCATCCCTGGCCCGGCATGCCGGACGAGACGCCGGACTGGGCCCGTGACCGCCCGCGGGAGACCGATCCCCGCTTCGCCATCCCATCCCGTTCCCTCATCGTCCGGTAGGGCAGCATGACCTCTTCCCCTGTCACGACCCTGGCGCGGCCCGCCCTGCACCTGAACCGGCGCGGCCTCCTGCGCGGACTCGCCGGCCTGGTTTCGGCCAGTGCGCTGACGCCGCTGCTGCCCCGCACGGCGCAAGGCTTCGCCTACGAACCCTATCCGCGCGATGACGAGTTGGAGACCGTCGTCACCAGTTGCGCGCACAATTGCGGCTCGCGCCACATGCTGGTGGCGCACAAGCGCGGCGATGTGATCGTCCGGCTGTCCACCGACGACGGCAGCTACCAGAAGGACGGATTCTTCGGCAAGGACACCGTGGACGAGCCGCAACTGCGCGCCTGTCTGCGCGGCCGGTCCTACCGGTCCCGCCTCTACTCACCGGAGCGGCTGCTCTACCCCATGATCCGCGTCGGCGAGCGGGGCGAAGGCCGGTTCCGCCGCGCCTCCTGGGACGAGGTGCTGACCCGGATCGCGGAGAAGATGGTGCAGCTGCGCGACACCTACGGGCCGACCGCGATTCTCGACCAGAGCTATGCCGGCGCCTCCTACGGCGTGCTGCACAAATCCGACCAGATCGAAGGGCTGCTTGCCCGTTTTCTGGGAATGTTCGGCTGTCGCACCAGCTCGTGGTCGGTGCCCTCCTACCAGGGCACGACCTTCTCCTCCCGCATCACCTTCGGCACCATCGAGGACGGCAACGAGGACGATGCCTTCGCGCATTCGAAGCTGATCATCATGTGGGGGTGGAAC
>JAYRQX010000206.1:0-2237 GCA_041910415.1 Acetobacteraceae bacterium
CAAGGACGACATCGCCGCTTTGTTCGGCCCGCTGGAGCGGCCGGCGCGGCGTTCGGCGCGGCTGATCGAATCCGGCTTTGGCCGGGCGCGCGCGGGCGTCGCGGCCCTGCACGCCGCCCTGCACAGGGCCGAGGCGCCGGGGCGCGACCTGGCCGCCGAATGCGATGCCCTGCGCGCCGAGGTGAAGGCCCTGAAGACCCGCATCGCCAAGCTGGATGTCCGGCAGAAGCGGGCGGACGCCGCCGCGGAAGGAGCGCGCTGATCTTGGAACTGGTCTGCCCGGCCGGAACCCCGGCCGCCCTGCGCGCGGCGATCGAGGCCGGCGCCGACACCGTCTATTGCGGCTACCGCGACTGCACCAATGCGCGGAACTACCCGGGCCTCAACTTCGACCGCGCGGAGATGGAGCAGGGCATCGCCCATGCCCATGCGCGCGGGCGCAAGGTGCTGGTCGCCGTCAACACCTTCCCGCGCGCCGGCGATCCCGCGCCCTGGCACCAGGCGATCGACCACGCGGCCGAGGCCGGCGCCGATGCGGTGATCCTCGCCGATATCGGCGTGATCGACTACGCGGCACGCCGGCATCCGGAACTGCGGCGCCACCTCTCGGTCCAGGCCTCGGCGTCGAACGAGCTGTCGATCAACTTCTTCCGCGACCGCTTCGGCATCAAGCGCGTGGTGCTGCCGCGCGTGCTGTCGGTGGAGGAGGTCGCCGCCCTCGTCCGCCGCACCGGGATCGAGACCGAGGTCTTCGCCTTCGGCAGCGTCGGCCCGATGTCCGAGGGGCGCTGCTTCCTCTCCTCCTACATCACCGGCCTGTCGCCGACTTCGGAGGGCGCCTGCGCGCCGGCGAGCCATGTGTCCTACCGCGAGGATGGCGACGGGACACTCTCCTGCCTCGGCAATGTCACGCTCAACCGCTTCGGGCGCGGCGAGCCGGCCGCCTACCCGACCCCCTGCAAGGGCCGCTTCGTCACCCATGGCCGCGCCAGCTACTTGTTCGAGGAGCCGGTCGCGCTGAATGCCATGGACATCCTCTCCGACCTGCGCGCCGCGGGCGTGACGGCGCTGAAGATCGAGGGCCGGCAGCGCAGCCGCGCCTATGTCACCGAGGTGGTCGGCCGCTTCCGCCGCGCCATCGATGCGCTGGAGCGCGGCGAGGCGGGGAGCGTGGCGACCGACCTCAGCGCGATCGCCGAGGGCGGCCGCGAGACCCATGGGGCCTACCGGAAGGGCTGGCGATGAGCGATCGCGCCATGCGCCGGCTCACCCTCGGGCCGCTGCTGTTCCACTGGCCGGCGATGAAGCGCCGTGACTTCTACGCCCGCATCGCCGACGAGGCGGAGGTGGACGTGGTCTATCTCGGCGAGGTCGTCTGCTCGAAGCGCGAGCCGTTCTTCGCGGATGAGGTGGAGGCGGTGGCGGCGCGCCTCGCCGCCGCGGGCAAGCAGGTGGTGCGCTCCACCCTCGCCATGATGACGCTGGACCGGGAACTCGCCGCCGCCCGTGCCCTGGCGGCGTCCGGCGCCATGCTCGAAGCGAACGATGTCGCCTGCCTTCAGGTCGTCGCCGACCGGCCGCACGTGATCGGCCCTTACATCAACGTCTTCAACGAAGGGGCCTGCGACTACCTCGTTCACAGCGGCGCGGTCAGGATCGTGCTGCCGGTGGAGATCGCCGCGCCGGCCATCCGCGTCGTCGCGGCGCGGGCGCCGGAGACGGAACTGCTGGTCTTCGGGCGCCAGCCGCTCTCGGTTGCCATGCGCTGCTATCACGCGCGGTCCCACGGGCTGACCAAGGATGCCTGCCAGTTCGTCTGCGGCCTCGACCCGGATGGCCTGCCGGCGGATACGGTGGACGACAAGGGCCTGCTCACCGTCAACGGCACGCAGACCATGTCGAACGGCTATCTGGTGCTGCTGGACCAACTCGCCGGCCTCGGCGACATGGGGGTCACGCATTTCCGCCTCTCGCCGCAGGATCTGGACATGGTCGCGGTGGCCCGGCTGCATCGCGCCGTGCTGGACGGCCGCCTGGCACCGGCGGAGGCCGCCGCAACGCTGCGCGGCCTGACGGGCGGCGTGCCCTGGCAAAACGGCTTCCTCCACGGCCGCGAGGGCCTGGCCTGGGTCGGGCGGCAGACCGAGCCGGCCTGAAGCCGTGGCATTTCGCTCGCCCCGCAATCCTGTCTAGGCTCGCGGCCGGGACAAGGAGGAACGGGCATGATGCAGGCAGTG
>JAYRQX010000207.1:0-3678 GCA_041910415.1 Acetobacteraceae bacterium
AGGCGCCGCCCTGGGCCGCGACGCGCTGCGCCAATGCGAACGCGACGGCACGGGAGGCGTCGGAGACCTCCTGGATCGCGCCTTCGGGTGCGCCGCCGGGCAGCGACGGTGGGTCCTCGGCTGCGATCTCGACGAAGGCGCCATCCGCCACCGCGCGTTCGCGCCAGGCATCGCCGCGACGGACGAATTGCCGGATCGGCAAAGCATCGAAGAACTCATTGGCAAGGATGATGGCGCGGCCATCCGGCAGTGCCGCGATGTCGTCCTGCCAAGCCTCCACCGCATCGCCCAGCTTCGCCCGCTGCGCCGCCCGAAGACGGGGTGAGCTTTCTATGAGATGCACGCGCGCTGCGTCGCGGCACGCGGGCATCACCTGCCCGATGGCACGCAGCACATCGGCCATCAGCGTGCCGCGCCCGGGGCCGATCTCCACCAACAGAAAAGGCGCGGGCCGTCCCATCGTTGTCCAGACCACCGCCGCCCAGGCGCCCAGGCAGTCGCCGAAGGCCTGGGAGATCTCGGGCGATGTGGTGAAGTCGCCTTGCGCGCCGAAGGGCTCGCGCGTCGCGTAGTAGTTCGCGACGGCGCGCGCCATGAAGCGGTCGAGGCGCTCAGGCGCTGGCAGGCGCCGTCTCCTCGAAGGGCTTCGCGCGCCAGATCAGCCAGGCGCCGATCAGCACCATCGGGACCGAAAGTAGCTGCCCCATGGTGGCGCCCGCGAACAGGAAACCCAGATGCGCGTCGGGCTGACGGAAGAACTCGCCGATGATGCGCGCGATCCCGTAGCCCGCGAGGAAGGCGCCGGACAGCACGCCCGCCCGCCCGCGCACCGACGGCACCCGCGCCAGCAGCATCAGCACGGTGAAGAGGGCGATGCCTTCCAGCGAGGCCTGGTAGAGTTGCGAGGGATGCCGCGGATCCGGCCCGCCCGTTGGAAACACCATGCCCCAGGGCACGTCGGTGACGCGCCCCCAGAGCTCGCCATTGATGAAATTGGCGATGCGCCCGAAGAACAGCCCGATCGGCACCACGCAGACCACGCGATCGGCGAAGGCGACCCAGTTCAGCCCGTTCCTGCGGCAGAACAGGAAGGCCGCGAGGATCACGCCGAGCGCGCCGCCGTGGAAGGACATGCCGCCCTGCCAGACATAGAGCGCCTCCCACGGCGCCGTGATGTAGTAGCCGGGCCGGTAGAACAGCACGTAGCCGAGCCTGCCGCCGAGCACGACGCCGAGCGTCACCCAGGTGATGAAGTCGTCCAGCTGCTCCTGCGTGGCGACCGCGGGTGACCAGGTCACGAGCTGCCGTGCCACGCGCCAGCCGATGACGATGCCCGCGATATAGGCCAGAGCGTACCAGCGGATGGCGAAGGGCCCGATCTGGATCAGCGTCGGGTCGATGTTCGGGAAGGGAATGGCGAAGAACATTCTGTGTGCGACTCAGCGATAGGGGGCGTCGGCGTTGGACAGGTAATTCCGGACATAATCCGCGACGCCGTCCTCGAGCGCCGTGGCCGCGCGCGTGAAGCCCGCGGCGCGCAGCCGGTCGAGCCGGGCCTCGGTGAAATACTGGTATTTCCCGCGCAGGTCGTCCGGCATGGCGATGAAGCGGATGTCCGCATTGCGCCCCAGCGCCGCGTAGATCGCGCGCACCAGGTCCAGGAAGGTGCGCGCAGTGCCGGAGCCGATGTTGAAGATGCCGCTCGTCCCAGGGTTCACGGCGAGCCACAGCATCGCCGCCACGCAATCGTCCACATGCACGAAATCGCGCTTCTGCTCGCCATCCGCGATGCCCTCGCGGTCGGAGGCGAAGAGCGTCGCCGCCTCGCCCCGCATGATCTCGGCGAATTTATGCGCGACGACCGACTGCATGCGGCCCTTGTGGTGCTCGTTCGGGCCATAGACGTTGAAGAAGCGCAGGCCCGCCCAGTGCGGCGGCGCCGGGCGGCCCAGTGCCAGCATCTGCGCGACGCGCCGGTCGAAGGCGAGCTTGGACCAGCCATAGAGGTTGAGCGGCCTGAGCTTCGCCAGCGCCTCCGGCCGCATGTCGTCGTCGAAGCCGAGGCTGCCATCGCCATAGGTCGCGGCGGAGCTCGCATAGATGAAGGGCACCCGCCGCTCCGCGCACCAGTCCCACAGGCGCTGGGACAGCGCGATGTTGGTCCGCGCCACCAGGTCGCCGTCGGTCTCGGTCGTCGCGCTGATCGCGCCCATGTGGAAGACCGTCTCCACCTTCGGCGCGCGGGCCAGAAAGGCATCCAGCTCCTCAGGGGGCACGATGCCGGCGATGGTGTGGTGCGCCAGGTTGCGCCATTTCAGCCCTTGCCGGAGCCGGTCCACCACCATCACCTCGGCGCCTTGCGCGGCCAGGGCGGCGACCAGGTTCGAGCCGATGAACCCGGCCCCGCCGGTGACGATGTGCATGAAGCGTGGTCCCGATGCCGCTTGTGCCAGGGCGGCGCCGGGTATAGGGCGCCGGGCGAGGGGGCGGCAAGGCGCCGGCCCCACCCCATATGGGCTCAAGGTTCAGCCAGGGAGCATCGCGGCATGGACGATGGCAGGGGCACCCGCCCGGGCGGCAAGCTGTTCGACGACCTGGCGGGCGTCGCCGGCGGCGCCTTTTCGGCACTCGCCGGACTCAGGCAGGAGATGGAGACCATGGCCCGCTCCCAGGCGGATCTGATGATCCAGCGCCTGGATCTGGTGAAGCGGGAGGATCTGGACGCCGCCATGGAACTCGCCCGCCGCGCGGTCGAGAAGATCGAGGCGCTGGAGACGCGGCTGGCTGCCGTCGAGGCCAAGCTCGGTCCGCAGCCTCCCGTCGCCGTTGACGATAGGGACATGGCTTCAAGCGGAAACTGAGCTCGTCCGCGCAAGTTGAAGAGGCTTGCCGACCGATTCCGCACCTGCGTAGTCTAGTTCTCGTGGCTGCCGGGCCGATTCGCCCCAGGATGTTGGGGCGGGGAGGGGGGATCGGCGGCTGAACGGGACGGAGGTGCCACCATGTCCGCCTCAGTGCAGCTGGACTTCGCTGAAAAGCCCGGCAATCCGCTCGATGTTCTCGAACAGATCGTCTCCGCCAATGAGTGGGCCTTCGAGCGCCGCTCGGATGGGGAGATGGCGGCCGAGGCGCCGGGCAAATGGTGCGACTACGGGCTCTATTTCTCCTGGTCGCCCGAGATCAGCGCCATGCATTTCTCCTGCGCCTTCGACATGAAGGTGCCGGCGGCGCAGCGCGACAAGCTGTTCGAATTGCTGGCGCTTGCAAACGAGAAGCTCTGGATCGGCCATTTCGGCATCGAGAGCGACGACGGCGTGCCGGTGTTCCGCCATTCCGTGCTGCTCCGCGGCGCCCCCGGCGCCAGCGCGGAGAGCCTGGAGGACATGGTGGATATCGCGGTCACCGAGTGCGAGCGCTTCTTCCCCGCCTTCCAGTTCGTGCTGTGGGGCGGCAAGTCCCCGGCCGATGCGCTGCAGGCGGCCATGCTGGACTGCGTCGGCGAAGCCTGACGACCTCACCCTCCCCTGCGAAGCGGGGGAGGGCCGGGGTGGGGGCATGCCAAGACCGGCCTCATACCACCGGTCGAATGCTTCGACCGTTGGTATTCATCTTTGCTGACCCTCATGCGCCGGGCGCAAACCTCCGGTTTGCTTGGCTCGCCGGACCACCGGCGGATCG
>JAYRQX010000208.1:0-2223 GCA_041910415.1 Acetobacteraceae bacterium
GATGGCGTTCACCCCGCCCGCGATGGGCTTCGGCGGATTCGCGCCGAGGAGGCGGCTCTTCATATCGAGCGGGAGGACGTAGAGCTCCTCCGTGGGCTTGCCCTCGGTGCGCCAGCCGAGGAGCGCGTACACCTGCTCGGGCGTGCTGAAGGCTTCGCGCTCGGAGGGGAGGATGCGGCCGGCGCGCCGGCCCAACTCGATCGCGGCGGCGATCTGCGCGGCCTTCGCGGGGCCCAGCCCCTTCGTGCGGTGGAGCGAGGGGGCATCGGCGCGCTGCAGGCCCGCGAGGCCGCCCGCGTCATCGAGGATACGCCGCGCGAAGTCGAGCACGTTCTCGCCGGGCATCCCCGAACCGAGGACGATGGCGATGAGCTCGGCATCGGCGAGCAGCTCCGGGCCGTGGCGCAGGAGCCGCTCGCGCGGCCGTTCGTCCTCGCTGAACTCGCGCATGGTGCGGTAGGCGGGCCGCTCGTCCATCGGCGCGCATTCTATGCGGAACATGTCAGAGCCGCGCGATGCCGGCGCGGATCTTCTCCCAGGGCGAAGCCGCGACCGGCGCGGCCCGCCCTGGCGCTCCCGCGGGCACGGCAGGGGCCTCGGCGGCGAGCGCCGCGCGGATGCGCGTCACGGCCGCGCGCGCCAGCGCCGTGTTCGCCTCCAGCTCTTCCAGCGTCGCCCCGTGCACGAGGCCGGGCGGCAGCGCCGGGTCGGAGGCGAGGATGGCATCGCGCAGCCGGGCCAGCAGCGCCTGCTGGCGCGCGGCCGAATCATCGAGCGCGGCCTGGAGCATGTCGAGGCGCAACTCGGGGTCCGGCTCATGTTCCGGCACAGGCACGGGCTGCGGCGCGGGCGGGACTTCGTTGGCGGGTTCGATCGCGGGCAGGGGTTCGTGGTCCATGGCCTTCTCCGGGTGTGGTGTTCGTGGCCACCCTTTCGAGAAAGCGGCGCAAACCGAAGGCGCCATTGGCACTGGCCCGCACCCCCGGCCGATGCTAGCCTCGCCTCCGTGACCCGAAGCGCACGCATCATCCTCGCCGCCGCGGGCGCGCTCGTGGTCGCGGCGACGGCCCTGTTCGCTGCCTGCGGCGATGGCCCGGACAAGCCCGCGCAGGAACTCCCGCCGACGCGCACCCCCACCACCGCCGGCACGCCGAGGCCCACCCTCGCGCAGCCGACGATCGGGCTCGCGGGCCCGACCCCTCGCCTCGGGGGCAACGTCACGAAGCTCTCGCCCGCGCACGGCGCGACCGTGTCGCAGGCAAGCACGCGGACGCTGGACCCGGGCCGCCCGGGCGGGCTCTGCTTCGAGGTCAGCTTCGAGGGCCTCCCCGAAAACACCCTCTGGTTCCGCCTCCGCATGGATGAGCAGGAGCTCACGACGAAGATGACGTGGGTGGTCGACAGCTTCGAGAACCCGACCGCCGGCCGCGGCTGCTACGCCCCCACCGAAGGCCTCCCCCCCGGCCTCCACAACGCCGCGGTCGCCGTCCAGAACCCGAACAGCGCCACGGAACCTACCAGGCAGCTCGTGGTCTGGGCGTTCGAAGTCAGGTAGTTCCCAGTTCCCAGTTCCCAGGGGATCAACCCCCTCGTGCGGGGAGCACGCCTGCCCGGGGGTAGCCCCGCCTCGTGCCTCGGGCCTCGAACCTCGGGCCCGTTTCTCTTTCCTCCTTCCTCTTTTCTCTTTTCTCTTCCCTCCCGCCACCTGCTGTCGCGATGTCATTCCCGGGGTTGCGTCGATCAGAACGTACGTTCTATTTTGTCCCATCACGGGAGCCGCCCCACCCCGGCGGCCGTATCGAGGGACGAGATGACCACAAGCGCAACCGCAACGCAGGAGGCGCCGCTGCGCCGCCCGCGCATCGACGCTCTCCCCGAATACACCGACTACGCGGACCGTGGGTGCGACCTGTACCCATCGTGCCTGCGCTGTCCGCTGCCGCGCTGCCGCTATGAGGACCCGGGCGGGGCGAAGGCGATGCTCCGCAGCGGGCGCAACGCGAGCATCCTCCGCGTCGCCTCGCAGGATGGCGTGACCGTGGACGAGCTCGCGCGGATGTTCGGGCTTTCGCGGCGGACGGTGTTCCGCGTGCTGCGGGCGGCGCGGGGCGGCGGCTGCCACCGGTAACGCACCGGTCCCGCGCCATGGGGATGCGAAAACGGCCGGGGCTCACGCCCCGGCCGTTTTCGGGTGGGTTCGCCCTCGCGGGTCGGGTGTCAGGC
>JAYRQX010000209.1:0-6949 GCA_041910415.1 Acetobacteraceae bacterium
GACATCGAGCGCATGGTCGAGCCTGGGCTGCTCGCGCTGGCGGATGAGGCGGCGCTGCCGATCGTGGCGACCAACGACGTCTATTACGCCGATCCCTCGATGCATGAGGCGCATGACGCGCTGCTCTGCATCGCCGAGGGCCGCACCATGGCCGAGCGCGAGCGGCGGCGCGTCACGCCCGAGCATTGGTTCAAGCCGCCCGCGCTAATGCGCGCGCTCTTCGAGGGCCTGCCGGAGGCCTGCGACAACACGCTCGCCATCGCCCGCATGTGCACGGTGATGGCCGAAGCGAAGAAGCCGGAGTTGCCGGTCAGCCCCAAGGTCGGCGACGGCATGACCGAGGCCGAGACGGTGCGGTCCATGGCGAAGGAAGGCTTGGCCGCGCGGCTGGCGGCGATGGTGCCGCCGCCCGACGAGAACAGCACAAGGACGTATCAGGAACGGCTCGACTATGAGCTCGGCGTCATCGAGAAGATGGGGTTTTCCGGCTACTTCCTGATCGTCGCGGATTTCATCCAATGGGCGAAGGCGCAAACCCCGCCGATCCCGGTGGGGCCGGGGCGCGGATCGGGCGCGGGCTCGGTCGCGGCCTGGGCGCTGAAGATCACGGATCTCGACCCGCTGCGCTTCGGGCTGCTCTTCGAACGCTTCCTGAACCCCGAGCGCGTCTCGATGCCGGATTTCGACATCGACTTCTGCCAGTCGCGCCGTGACGAGGTGATCCAGTACGTGGTGCGCGAATACGGCAAGGAACGCGTCGCGCAGATCATCACCTTCGGCAAGCTGCAGGCGAAGGCGGCGGTGCGCGATGTGGGGCGCGTGCTGGGCATGCCCTATGGCCAGGTGGACCGCATCGCGTCCCTGATCCCCTTCAACCCTGCCAAGCCCGTCAGCCTGACCCAGGCGATCGAGGGCGAGCCGCGGCTGCAGGATATGCGCGACGCGGACGAGCAGGTCGCGCGGCTGCTGGAGATCGCGCAGCTTCTGGAGGGCCTCTATCGCAACGCCTCCACCCACGCCGCCGGCGTAGTGATCGGAGGCAAGCCTCTGATCGAAATCGTGCCGCTCTACCGCGATCCTCGTTCAGAGATGCTGGTCACGCAGTACTCGATGAAATACGCGGAGATGGCGAGCCTGGTGAAGTTCGACTTCCTGGGCCTCAAGACGCTGACCGTCATCGAATGCGCGCTCGACAACCTGAAGAAGCAGGGCGTCGAGCTCGACATCAACGCCATCCCGCTCGACGATCCGAAGACCTTCGCCATGCTCGGCAAGGGCGACGCCGCCGGCGTGTTCCAGTTCGAAGGGCAGGGGATGCGCGACTGCCTGCGGCAGATGCGCGCAAGCCAGTTCGAGGATCTCGTGGCGGCGGTCGCGCTGTACCGCCCGGGCCCGATGGCGAATATCCCCGCCTATTGCCAGCGCAAGCATGGCGAGCCCTGGGAAAGCCCGCACCCCAAGATCCACCACATCCTGGCCGAGACCAACGGCATCATGGTCTACCAGGAACAGGTGATGCAGATCGCGCAGGAATTGGCGGGCTACAGCCTGGGCGGCGCGGACCTGCTGCGGCGCGCCATGGGCAAGAAGATCGCGTCCGAGATGGCCGCCCAGCGCAAGATATTTGTGGACGGCGCCGTCGAGCGGGGCGTGGAGCCGGCGAAGGCGGTCGAGATTTTCGATCTGATGGAGCGCTTCGCCGATTACGGCTTCAACAAATCCCACGCCGCGGCCTATGCGCTGGTCAGCTACCAGACGGCCTGGCTGAAGGCGAACCATCCGGTGGCCTTCCTGGCGGCGTCGATGACGCTCGACCTCTCCAACACCGACAAGCTCGCCGCGCATATGCAGGAAGCGTCGCGGCTGAACATCCCGGTGCTGCCGCCCGACATCAACAAATCCTCCCACGACTTCACCGTGGAAATCGAAGCCGACGACAACGGAGCCGGCTCCTCACAAAAAATAAGGTTCGGGATGGCGGCAGTGAAGCGCGTGGGCGAGCAGGCCATGCGGGACCTGGTGGCGGTGCGGGAGAAGGGCGGGGCCTTCCGCTCGATCGCGGATTTCGCAAAGCGGGTCGATCCCAGGCTGCTGAACAAGATGCAGTTGGAGAACCTGGCGCGTGCCGGCGCTTTCGACAGCCTGGATTCCAACCGCGCCCGATTGTTCGCCGGGGCCGAAACGATCCTGCGGCGCGCCCAGGCCGAGGCCGAGGAACGGGAGTCCGGCCAGATCGGCCTGTTCGGCGGCGGCGGGTCCGAGGCGGCCGAGCCGCTCAGGCTGCCCGACCTGCCGGATTGGCCGACCCTGGAGCGACTGGCGCAGGAGGCCGAGGCGGTCGGCTTCCATCTCTCGGCACATCCGCTGGATGTCTATGCCAAGGCGCTGAAGCGGCTGGGCG
Organism: Acetobacteraceae bacterium; assembly: GCA_041910415.1. Lineage (GTDB taxonomy): Bacteria > Pseudomonadota > Alphaproteobacteria > Acetobacterales > Acetobacteraceae > JAYRQX01. Next base: position 2,402 of record JAYRQX010000209.1, read on the forward strand.
TGACCGCCAGCGTGGAGATCGAGAACCGGGCCCGCGGCGGGTCCACGCGGCTCAAGCTCGCCGGCACGGTGGTGAATTCCAAGGAACGGACGACCAAGACCGGCAGCCGCATGGCCTGGGTGCGGCTGTCTGACGCCAAGGGCGGCTATGAGGTGACCTGCTTCTCAGAGGTGCTTAACCGGTCCCGCGAGTTGCTGGTCGAAGGCAATGCCGTGCTGGTGACCGCCGATGCCCGGATGGAGGGCGAGGCGTTGCGGCTGACGGCCTCCGATGTCGAGAGCCTGGAAAAGGCGGCGTCTGGCGTCGGCGGCGGCATCCGGCTCTGGCTGGAGGCGACGGCGACCGTGGACCCGATCCGGGCGCTGCTGGAACGCGAGGGCCGCGGCAAGGGCCGCGTGGTGCTTGTGCCGATGATCGCGCCGGGCCAGGACGTGGAGATCGCGCTGCCCGGCGGCTTCCGGGTGAGCCCGGCGCTGATGCAGGCGATGAAGGTTCTGCCCGGGGTGTCGCAGGTCGAGGAACTCTAATCCCTGCGGCCCGCCGGCGGTCCGGCAAAGCCAAGGGCCGCGGAGGCGGCTCGCTCGCGGTCGGCTGTGCCGATCCGCCGGTCATGCGGACAGCATGCCTTCGGTATGACGGTCCGGCGAGCCAAGCCGCCGGCGGCGGCGCCCGGCGCTTCGCGGAAGCCGTGCCGCGCGGGGTTTTCCCCGGCTTATCCCCAAGGCTATTTTTTTCCATAATATATCTTATGCGATGTTTCCGCGTGGTGGATAAGCCACGCAAGCCGCGCGGTGCCGGCATTGCCGGCGGCTGATCGCCGTGACCGGCACCCTTCCCGGCGCACCCGGTGGCGCCCTGCAACGCGGCAGCCTGGACTGCCGAGACGCCGAACTGGCGCGCGGCGCACGCTGGCCTGGCGCCAACCCGAATCGCGGCGCAGCCCATCCGCCCGGCTCCGCACATGGACTGCGTCACCCACCCCTGGCCTTGCTGGCCGTGGACGCACCGCGGCCATCCGGCAACGCTCCCTGGAGACCGGGCAGCCAGGGTCCGATGCCCAGGCCACGGCAGGTATTCTGACGAATCAGTCGAATGACGCGGCACAGACTATTCAATTTAGAGCTTTTCCGGACGCTGCTCGGAGAGGATTGCGGTTCCGCGCGGAATATTCCTAGGATCATATTGCTGCGCCAATATTCCTGGGACTATTTGCCGTATTCCGCGCCCTGAGCGTCGCCGCGAGACCAGGACACGAAACATCCGCGATCCCATGACCCGCGCGTCCCGCTGCGTCGCGCGGCAAGCCCCCTTGCCTTCCGCGCCCGCCTGACGCACGCGCTGCGGCACGCCCCACGCGGCGCCGGAGCCTGCTGCCCATGACCGCCGAGACCCCCGAAGCCGCCACCGCCCGCCTGCTCGCCATCATGGCGAAGCTGCGCGACCCCGATGGCGGCTGTCCCTGGGATCTCGATCAGGATTTTCCGACGATCGCCCCCTACACGATCGAAGAAGCCTACGAAGTCGAGGATGCCATCCGGCGCGGCGATCCCGCGACATTGTTGGATGAGCTGGGGGACCTGCTCTTCCAGGCCGTCTATCACGCGCAGATGGCCGGGGAGCGTGGCTGGTTCGGCTTCGCGGACGTCGCGGCCGCCATCGCGGACAAGATGATCCGCCGCCACCCGCATGTCTTCGGCACGGACAAAACAAGGACATCCGAGGAACAGGTCCATGCCTGGGAGATCCAGAAGCAGCAGGAGCGTGCGAGCCGGGCCGAGACCGGCACGCTGGCGGGCGTCCCGATTGGCCTCCCTGCCCTGACCCGCGCCGCCAAGCTGACACGCCGTGCCGCCCGGGTGGGCTTCGACTGGCCGGACCCCGCGGCCGTGCTCGACAAGCTCGAGGAAGAGGCCGCGGAGTTGCGCGCCGAGTTCCGCAGCGGCACGGGAGGGCCTGATCCCGCCAGGCTGCGCGACGAGGTGGGTGATCTGCTCTTCGTGCTCGCGAACCTCGCGCGCAAGCTCGACCTCGACCCCGAGGATTGTCTGCGCGAGGCGAATGCGAAGTTCGAGCGCCGCTTCGGCCACATGGAGCGCTCGCTGGCGCGGGATGGGAAGACGCCCTCGGATCTGGATCTCGAAGCGCTGGAAGGGCTCTGGCAGGCGGCCAAGCGCGCGGAACGGACAGGGTGATCCTGACGCGTGATGACGCGGCCGCCTGACATCCTTCCTTCGCGCCAAGCGACCAGCGCGGACCGAAAATTACGATTGCCCTCCGAAATCGGCAGGCGCTAACCTGATACGCCCCCGAATTGGAGATTTTTCTCATGAATTTGCGGCTTTCCGTCCTCCCCCTGGCGGCCATCCTCGCCCTGCCCCTGCTCGCCGGTTGCGACAGCGCAAGCAGCCCCGGCGCCAGCACCGCCGCGGGCGCCACGGCCGGCCCTGCCGGCACGCGCTTTGATGGCCGCTATGTCGGCCCGGCCAACCTGACGACGTCCGGCCGCGCCGCCTGTGGCGCGCCTGTGCAGACGCGCAGCATGACCGTGCAGAACGGCGTCGCGCGAATGGTCGTCGGGACGACCAGCCAGACCATCAGTGCACCGGTCGGCGCGGACGGTTCGGTCTCGATCGCCGGTGAGACGGTCATCCGCGGCCGGATCGAAAACGGCGTCTTCACCGGCACACAGCAATCGCAGAGCTGCGGGCGCAACCTGTCCCTGACCCGGCAGGCCGCGCGTAGTTAACCCGCGCAACCCCGCTCCTCCGGCGGCGGGATGACGGATCGCGACCGCCTCGATCTCCTCCGCCCTGTTGGAGCGTGGGGGCGGTTCGCGATCCCGTTGCGCAAAGGGCTTCCTGCGCGCGAGGCCCTCGTTTCGGTGCTCTGCCCTGCCCTTTTCGGGATCATCGCCCTGGCGCATGGCCAGCCGCGCGATGGGCGGAGGCTCTTCGGCGAGGATGGTGCGCCGGAATGAGGCGTCATACCGGCTTGCCGATGGTATGACCTGCGGCCCGCAGGGCCGAGGCGCCGAACGGCGCCCGCCGGTGGTCCGGCGAAGCCAAGGGCCGCGGAGGCGGCCCGCCCGGCGTTTGAGGGGCACAAAGGTCAATACCTTTGTGCCGCGGGTATCAGTCGCCGCGATGGGGCATCGGGGCGCTGATGGCGCGTTGACCGGCTTGTGGGAGCGGACGGCCACCGCCCGCGCGCGTTGTCCGCTTGGCGTCCCTGCGATTGCGCGCCACAAGACAGGCGCCATCAGGCGGTGGATCAGCAGAGGTCCGGCCGCGCATCTTCGGAAGACCATTCGCGCAGATGAAGATCCTCTATAGCCATCGGATCCAGTCGCATGACGGACAGGGCGTCCATCTTGACGCCCTGGTTTCGGCCTTGCGCGAGGATGGACATGATGTGCGCGTGGTAGGCCCGGCGCTGTTCGCGAAGGCCGGTCTTGGTGGCGAAAGCCGCCTCGTTGCCTGGGTTCGCCGCGTGCTGCCGCGCTTCGCCGTGGAACTTCTTGAACTCGGCTACAGCATCCCCTGCCATCTTCGGTTGGCCCGCGCTGCACGCGAGTTCCAGCCGGATGCGCTCTATGAGCGGTACAACCTGTTCTATCTGGCCGGTGCCCTGCTCGCGCGGCGGCGCGGCCTGCCGTTCCTGGTCGAGGTGAATGCGCCGCTTGCGGAAGAGCGTTCACGGTTCAGCGGTCTCACGCTGCGGCGGCTTGCCCGTTGGAGCGAGGCCTTCGTCTGGCGCCGGGCAGACCACGTGCTGCCCGTCACGGCGGTGCTTGCGCGCCATGTCGCAGATGCTGGCGTCGAGCAAGACCGCATCGAGGTCATTCACAACGGGATCGATCTCGCGCACTTCCCGCCGCCGGCGCCGCGCGCCGAGGCGGCGCAGGTCGTGACTCTCGGTTTTGTTGGCTTCGTACGCAGCTGGCACGGCCTGGACAGCGTTGTCCGCGCCATCGCGGAATGGCGGGGCGAGCCGCGTCTGGAACTGCTCGTCGTCGGCGAAGGACCTGCACGCCCGGACCTCGAGGCCTTGGCCGCGGAGCTCGGTGTCTCCGAGCGGGTTCGGTTTACGGGATTGGCGCCGCGCTCGGAGATTCCCGCTCTTATCGCCCAGTTCGACGTCGCGCTGCAGCCGGCATCAGTGCCCTATGCGTCCCCGCTGAAGGTCTTCGAATACATGGCGGCCGGTCGCGCCATCGTCGCGCCCGACCAGCCGAACCTGCGCGAAATCCTTGAGGACGGGCGCACGGCGCTGCTCTTCGACCCCGGCGATCCCGAGGGGTTGCGCAGAACGGTGCTACGCCTCGCGACTGATGCGGATCTGCGGGATCGGCTGGGTGGAGCGGCGCGCGCTGCGGTGATCGCACGCGATTTCACCTGGGCAGGCAACGCCAGGCGCGTGGCCGCGCTCGCGGCCCGCGGAAGGGCTCCGCGCCGCTAGAGCAGATCCCGATCAGATGGAATCATTTGGTCGGGTGAAGATGCTCGCAAAAAACAACGGCGTAGAGCGGAAGCCGTGAGCCAACGCGAA
>JAYRQX010000210.1:0-2097 GCA_041910415.1 Acetobacteraceae bacterium
GGCCGCGCGCCTCGCCGCCCGCGGGCGGGAGGATGCCGCCGACCGCGCCGCGCGCGTCGCGCGCATGATGGCGCTGCCGCCCGGAATCGTGGTGACGACGATCCTGAATATCGGCACGGTCGAGCAGGGCGTTGCCGCCGTGCTGGACGCGCTTACCCGCGCAGCGGAAGACGCGCGGCGATCGTGAAGGGTGCGCCCGGCGCGGGCTGCACGAAGAGGCAGAGCGCCCGCACCATCCGCGGGCGCCCCGGCGCATCGCCGAGGAAGGCCGTGACGGCGGGCAGGATGGCGGCCTTCTCCTCCGCGCTCAGCCGGCGCGTCAGCGTGACGTGGAACTGCCATTCCGCGAAAACATACTGGTAGCCCCATCGGGCCAGCATCGCGCGCTGCGATCCGGACAGGCGTTCCGGACGCCGCCGCGCGATCTCCGCCTCCGTCGCCGGCGCGCGATGCGCGTCCAGGGCTTCGACGCAGGCATCGGCGAAGGCGTGCAGGGCCGGGCAGGGCGCCGTCTCGCGCAGCGCGAGAAAGCCGTGCAGGTCCTGCACGGAGAGCGGCGGCAGCCCGAACGGCGCCGTGCGCGACGCCAAGGCTTCGGCCGTGCTCCGCACCGCATGGATATCGGTCACCATGCGGAAGGGCGGCTTCAGCGTCGCGTGCAGGCCGTAGAGGCGCGCCTCCGCCGTGATCCCGGCGAGGTCCAGGCCATCCAGCGTCGGCTGCGCGATCGCCTCGTCCGACTGCGCATCGCGCCCGAGCCAGGCGCTGCCCAGCGCATGCAGGGGGTCGTCCTGCTCCGGCGCCCAGTAGAGCGCGACGCGGTGCGGCGTCACGCGACCCGCGCGCCCCCGCACCACACCCGGCGCACGACCGGCAATCCCGGCATCGGGTGCACCTGCACGAGATCTGCGCGCAGCCCTGCCGCGATCCGCCCGCGGTCGGCGAGCCGCGCCATGCGCGCGGGCGCGTCGGCGATCATGGCAACGGCCTGCGGCAGGGTGATGCCGGTCTCGTCCGCGCAGCGATACGCGGCTTCGATCATCGCGGCCGGCACATAGTCCGACGCGAAGGCATCGACGGCCTTCGCCCGCACCAGGTCGGACGCCGCGACATTGCCGGAATGGCTGCCGCCGCGGACGATGTTGGGCGCGCCCGCAATCACCGCCGCGCCCAGCTCATGCGCGGCGCGCGCGGCTTCCATCGTGACGGGGAATTCGCTGATGCGGATGCCATCGGCCATGTTCCGCCGCACGGCGATCACGTCGTCGTCGTCATGCGATGCCAGCGGCAGGTCGCGGTGGCGCACGCGGTCCAGCACCCAGCGCCGGTGCGGGCCGACCAGGCGCTTCTGCTGTTGCAGCAATTCCTCGACGCGCTTCGTGACCTCGGCCTCCGTCATGTTCTTCTGGCGCATGCGCATGGCCTTGTAGCGCGGGATGTCGCGGTATTGCCCGACCCCCGGCGAATGATCCATCAGGCTGACCATCGCGACGCGCGGATGGTCGGCCACGGGATCGAGCGCGCCGCGCATGTCGGGCGCCGGCAGTTCGCAGCGGAGATGCAGGAAATGCTCGGACTTCAGCACCCCCGCATCGGCCAGCGCATCGAGGTCGGCGACGCCGTCGAGGAAGGTCTGCCCGCGCCCCGGATCGAAGCCGAGATCGCCGAGACACAACGCATCGAAGACGGTGGTGACACCCGCCGCCGCGCATTGCGCGTCATGCGCGAGCATGGCGGAGCGGGACGGCCAGCGCGCATTGGCGCGCGGCGAGACCTGGCGTTCCAGGTTGTCGGTATGCACGTCCACGACGCCCGGGATCAGGTGGTCGCCGCCGAGGTCGCGCGCGGCGGCCAGATGGCTGCGCCCCGGCTGCACATCCGCGATGCGGCCGCGCTCCACGACGACGGTGCCGGCGATCACTTCGTCGGGCAGGACGATCCGGGCATTGGTGAGGATCATCGTGGCGGTCATGCGGCATCCTGCATCGGGTGGACGTCGAAGGCGCGGTCGGCGACGGCGTCGCGCACCTCCGCATCGTGGAAGATGCCGATGATGGCGGACCCCGCGGCCTTGGCCTCGCGGATCATGGCGATGAC
>JAYRQX010000211.1:0-12051 GCA_041910415.1 Acetobacteraceae bacterium
CGCTGTTCCTCGCCGCGCTGAAGCGGTGATCCGCTCCGCCTACCTGGCCGATGAGGGCTTCGAGCACGAACTCGCCGAGGAACTGCACCGCGCGGGCAGGCGCATCACGACCTGGCACGGGCGGCTCGCCCTGTCGCCCGATGCGCCGGCCATCCCGGCATGGGCGCTCGACACCTGGACGGCGCCGCGGGAGATCGCGGTGCCCTCCATCAAGGCCGGCGCCGATGCGCTGCTGGCCATCCAGCGCAACTGGTCGCTCTACGCCCACGACCACCATCGCCGCAGCGCGCTGATCGCCGAGCGACTGCCGCCGGTGAAGGCGCGCCCGCTGGTCTTCCCGCATGCCGCACCCGTGGCGCCGCTCGGCGCCTGGACCCTGCTGGCGCCGGACCGGATGCTGGCCAGCGCCGCGAAAAGCAGCCCCTTCGTCAATGGCGCTGTGCAGTTCGTCGAAGATCGCGAAGGCCCGCCATCGCGGGCCTATCTCAAGCTGTGGGAGGCGTTGACGCGCATCGGCCGGATGCCGCGGCCCGGCGACACCTGCCTCGACCTCGGCGCCAGCCCCGGCGGATGGAGCTGGGTGCTGGCGAAGCTCGGCGCGCGCGTCGTCGCCGTGGACAAGGCGCCGCTCGACCCGCGCGTGCTCGCCATGCCCGGCGTGACGCAGCGAATGGAGAGCGCCTTCGCACTCGACCCGCGGCGCGAGCCCGCCGTGGACTGGCTGTTCAGCGATGTCATCTGCTACCCGGCGCGGCTGCTGGCGCTGGTGACGCGATGGCTGGATGCCGGCGCCGTGCGGAACGTCGTCTGCACCATCAAGTTCCAGGGCGAGACCGACCACGCGACCGCCGAGGCTTTTTCGTCATGGCCCGGCGCGCAGGTCTTCCACGGCGCGCACAACAAGCACGAGCTGACTTTTGCGCTGCTCGGCGCTGGCACGGCGGATGCAAAGCCCCCGGCCATGCAACCCATGGAGCAGGCACCATGAGCATGATCCCCGCCGCGACATCCCCAACTGGCGCCGAAGCCCGCGCGGTCCGCAGCGAGTTTCGCGCCGCGTCGCGCGAGCGCATGATCCAGCGGCTGGACCAGGATGGCAGCGGCGGCGTGTCCCGGCAGGAATTCGCACGTGTCCTGCAGAACCTGCCGGGCGGCGGCAATACCGACCGCGCGGGCATCATCGTGACGCAGCTCGATGCGGATGGCGACGGCCAGGTCAGCGCCGGCGAACTCGACCGTGCCTTCGCGCGGCGGGACGCGGCGCGGCGCGCCGGCGGGATGGAGGAGCCGGCGACCGCCGCGCTCGATCTGATCGAGCGTGCGGCGTCGCCGAATGGCGGGCTGGCGCAGACTCAACACCGCGCCGCGGCGCAATACGCGCAGGCGTCCCGACGGATCGGGTGAGCGCGGTGAATTCGTCTCCACGCCGGTCGCGCGGCGCGGCACAGTGGGGGCATGGAAACGCCGCTCACCATCCGCTCCATCGGCGTGCGCGCCGTGGATGCGCCGCTCGACCCGCCGCTGCGCAACAGCCTGAACACGATCGGGCGGGCGCCGCTGGTCATCCTGGACCTGCAGACTGAGGAAGGGCCGCGCGGCACCTCCTATGTCTTTCCCTATACGCGGCCTGCGCTGCTGCCGACGGCACTGCTGATCCGCGACATCGGCGCGACGCTCGCCGGGCGCGCGCTGGCACCGGCGACGCTGTGGCGGGAACTGCATAATTCGCTCCGCATCCTCGGCACGGAAGGCCTGGTGCAGATCGCGCTCTCCGCGCTCGACATGGCGATGTGGGATGCGTTGGCGAAGGCGGCGGGGCTCCCGCTCTGCCGGCTGCTGGGCGCGGAGCCCAGGCCCCTGCCGATCTATGCTTCTCTTCGCGGCTGGGGCGCGGCCATGCTGGCCGAGGAGGCCGGGCGTGCCGTCGCGACGCTCGGCGCGAAGGCCGTGAAGTTCAAGGTCGGCCAGCCTGATCTCGCCGATGATCTCGTGACCGTCCGCGCCGTCCGCGAAGCGGTCGGCGCCCGCACAGACATCCTGGTGGACTACAACCAGGCGCTGACCCTGCCGGAGGCCGAGCGGCGTGGCCGCGCGCTGGAGGCGCTGGATGTGCGGTGGCTCGAGGAGCCGATGCCCGTGCAGGACGATTCGGGTCTCGCGGCGCTCGCGCGGCGTCTCGCCATCCCGATCCAGGGCGGCGAGAATTGGTGGGGCCCCGCCGGCATGCGGCGCGCGCTCGAAGCCGGCGCGGTCGATCTCTGCATGCCTGACGCCATGAAGATCGGCGGCGTCACCGGCTGGATGCAGGCCGCCGCCATGGCCGCGGAGCGTCGCATGCCCATGTCGTCCCACATCTTCGTCGAGGTCAGCGCGCAATTGCTGCCGGCGACGCCCACTGCGCATTACCTGGAGCATCTGGACGTCGCGGGCGCGCTGCTGACGGCGCCGTTGCAGGTGAGGGATGGCTGCGCGCGGGTGCCGGAGCGGCCCGGCATCGGGCTCGAATGGGATGAGGGCGCCATCGCGCACCACATCGTTCCGCTGTGATTTGTTTCGCGCGGCGCGGTGACGGGGCTTGACGGAGGCCCCGCGCGCCCGTGAGGCTAGGTCTGCGCAGAAGATCGCCAGGGCATGACGCGTGGGGCCGGCGCCCCGTCCGTCATCCACTGAGAAAGGCAGGGAGGACGGCACGTCCGGGCAGACCGGGCGTTGTTCCCTCCTGAGCCGGTTGGCGCAGGGCTTGGAAACCAAGGGAGAACGCCGTGCTCACCGACCGTCGTACGCTTCTGACCGGCGCCGCCGCATTGGCCGCCACGCGATCCGCCCATGCTCAGGGCAGTGGCGCACCCATCCGCATCGGCCTGCTGCACGATCTCTCCGGCCCCTTCGCCGGCGCCGGCTCGGTGCCGCTCCATCAGGGGGCCGAACTCGCCATCGCGCTGTTCAACGAACGCGGCGGCATTGACGGGCGGCAGGTGCAGGGTGTCTCCGCCGACAGCCAGAGCCGGGCCGAGGTTGCGATCAACGAGGCCGAGCGGCTGATCGGCCAGGAGCGCGTGGACGCGATCGTCGGCGTCTATTCCTCGGCCCATGCCGTGCCGCTGTCCCAGCGCATGGAGGCGCAGGGCAAGATCCTCTGGATCACCAGCGCCATCGCGACCGCGGTGCTGAAGGACAAGCATTTTCGTCATGTCTTCCGCCCGACCGTGCATTCCGACCAGTACGGCGAGGGCAGCGTCTCCTTCCTGGCCGAGCATTGCGAGCGCGCGACGCGCATCGCGCCCAACGCCTTCAAGCTCGGCATCATCTATGAGGACGGCCCCTATGGCGTCGGCGTCGCGACGGCGCTGGAAGCCAATGCGCGGCGCGTCGGCATGCCGATCGCGCTGAAGGAAGGCTATTCGGCGACGGCGCCGGATCTCTCGACCCTGGTCACCAAGCTGCGGCGCGAGCGGCCCGATGCCATCCTGCAGGTCGGCTACAACCCCGACATCACGCTCTTCCTGCGCCAGGCCAAGTCGGGCGGGCTCCGCACGCGCATGGTGATCGGCCACGGCGCCGGCTATTCGCAGATCGACCGACTGACAGAAACCTTCGGCCGCGACATCGATCATTTCTGCAACGTGGACCCGGCGGCGACGCAGATGCTGTCTCCGGAACGCCTGTCGCCGCAAGCGCGCGAGCTGCAGCAGATCCTGCTCGATCGCTTCCGTGCGCTCACGCGGTCGAACGATCCGCCGACCCACGCCTCCATGGGCTTCAACAACACCTGGATCTTCCTCGAACACGTGCTCAAGCCCGCGGTGCGCCAGGGCGGCTCCGTCGAGGCGATGCGCCAGGCGGCGCTGGCCGTGGACATCCCGGTCGGCGGCACGATCCAGGGCTATGGCGTGAAGTTCAACCCGCCGGAACACGCGATGGCCGGGCAGAACGACCGCAGCATCGCGGTGGTGATGCAGTTCGAGAATGCGCGCTCCATCGTGCGCTGGCCCACCGCCATCGCCGCCGGCCCGCCCGTCTTTCCGCTGCCTGCGGGCAACCCCTTCGCGCTGCGCTAGGGGCGCGCCTCGATGCGAAGGCCTGGTCACACCCCGGCCGGGGGCGTGGGCGCATGAGCATGCTCGAAGTCTCGGGGCTGACCAAGGCCTTCGGCGGCTTCATCGCCGTCCACCATGTCAGCTTCAGCGTGGCCGAGGGCGAGATCCTCGGCCTGCTCGGCCCCAATGGCTCGGGCAAGAGCACGACCTTCAACTGCATCGCCGGCATGCTGAAGCCGACCGCGGGCAGCGTGAAGCTGGCGGGGGAGGAGATCGGCGGCCTGACGGCGGATGCGACATGCAGGAAAGGCATCGGCCGCACCTTCCAGATCCCCCGCCCGTTCCGGGATCTCTCGATCTTCGAGAATGCGGCGCTGGCCGCGCATTTCGGGAATGACGGCAGGCTTTCGCGCGAGGAAGCGGAGGCCGCGGCGCGGGACGCGCTGACGCTCGCGCAGCTGCCGACCGACCGGCACGCGACGGTGCGCGGCCTCGGCGCGGCCGGGCTGAAGAAGCTAGAACTCGCGCGCGCGCTCGCGACGCGGCCGAAGCTTCTGCTTGCCGATGAATCGCTCGGCGGGCTCGATGCCGCCGAGATGCGCCAGGCCGCCGACATGCTGAAGCGCATCCGCGACGAACGCGGCATCACCATCGTCTGGGTCGAGCACATCATGGGCGTGCTGCTGTCGGTCGTGGACCGCGTCGTGGTGCTCGACCATGGCGCCGTCATCTTCGAAGGCACGCCGCGCGAGGCGCAGCAGGACGAGACCGTGGCCGAGGTCTATCTGGGCCCGCCCGAGACGCGCGCCGCATGACAAGGGGAACCCGCGCGTGACGGAGGGAGCCACGCTCCGCCTGGACGGCATTCGCGCCGGCTATGGCGACTTCCAGGCGCTGTTCGATGTCGGGCTGAGCGTCTCGCCCGGCGAGGCCGTGGGCGTCGTCGGCCCCAACGGCGCCGGCAAGACCACGCTGCTGCGCGTCATCTCCGGCATGCTGCGGCCGAAGGCGGGCACGGCGCGCTTCGGCGATGCCGACCTGACCGCGCTGCCCGCGCATGCGCTGCCCGCGATCGGCATCGCCCATGTGCCGGAGAACCGCCGGCTTTTCCCGCATCTGACGGTCGAGGAGAACCTGAAGGTCGGCGCCTATATCCCGAGCGCGCGCAAGCGCTTCGCCGAGCGTGCCGCCTATGTCTTCGACATGTTCCCGCGGCTCAAGGAACGGCGCGCCCAGCTCGCCGGCACGATGAGCGGCGGCGAGCAGCAGATGTGCGCCATCGGCCGCGCGCTCATGTGCAGCCCGAAGATCCTGCTGCTCGACGAGCCTTCGGCCGGCCTCGCGCCTCTCGTCGTCGCTCAGGTCTTCGCACTCGTACAGCGCATCCGCGCCGAGGGGCTGACGGTGCTGATCGTCGAACAGAATGTCGCGCAGGTGCTGCGCGTGGTGGACCGGGCCTATGTGCTCGATGCGGGCCATGTGGTCGCGTCCGGCAGCTCGGCGGAACTGGCCTCGGATCCCAAGATCCGCAGCGCCTTCCTAGGGGGGCACTGAGCCATGGATCCGTTCCTCCTCGAAGCCATCGTCAACGGCATCCTGCTCGGTGGTGTCTTCGCCCTGCCGGCGCTCGGCCTCAACCTCGTCTTCGGCGTCGTGGACGTCGTCTGGCTCTGCTACGCCGAGCTCGTCATGGTCGGCATGTACAGCGTGTGGTTCCTGCACACGCAGATGGGCTGGCCCCTTCTTGCCGCCTTCGCGGTCTGCCTGCCGCTGGTCGCCTTCCTGGGCCTGCTGCTGCACCAGTTCGTCGTCAGGCCATTGCTCGCCAGCCCGCCGATCACGCAGGTGCTGGCGACGGGCGGCGTGATCTTCGTGCTGCAAGGCGCGGCCATGCTGACCTTCGGCACCGATTTCCGCTCATTGGGCGTCGAGATGCCGCCCATGGAAGTGGGCGAGATTTTTGTGAGTGGCACCAAGCTGGTTGCGTTTGTCGCGGCCCTTGTCGGCGCCGCGGTGCTCTGGGCATTTCTAAAATTCACCTATGTCGGCACCGCGATCCGCGCCATTGCGCGCGACCGGGAAGTGATGCCGCTCATGGGCGTGGATCCCGGGCGCATCTACCTGGTGGCGTCCGCGGTCGGCGGCGGGCTGGCGGGACTGGCGGCCTGCCTGCTGGTCGTGCAGCTCGACGTGCATCCCTTCATCGGCCTCTCCTTCGGACCGATCACCTTCATGATCTGCGTCATGGGTGGCCTCGGGAACATGGTGGGCGGCTTCCTGGCGGCCTTCCTGATGGGCGTCATCATCTCCACCGGCGGCTTCTGGTGGAACACCGAGATGAGCTACGTCGTCGCCTTCGCCTTCTTCATCATCGTGATGTTCGCGCGTCCCCGGGGGCTCTTCGCACGATGATGATCCGCATCGCGATCGCACTGGCGGGCCTTCTGGCCGCGCTGCCTGTGCTCGGCCTGCCCGACTACTTCCTGCATCTCGGCATCGCGACGATGCTGGTGGCGCTGAGCTGCACGGGCTGGGCGCTGATGGGGCGCTTCGGCCTGGTCTCCTTCGGCCATGGTGCCTTCATCGGTGTTGCCGCCTACACCATGGCGCTGCTGTGGAACGATGCGGGGCTTTCGCCCTGGATCGGCCTGCCGATCGGCGTGGCCGTCGGCATGGTCGCCGCCGCCCTGCTTGGCTACCCCTGCTTCCGGCTGCGTGTGGTGGGCCACTACTTCGCGCTGGTGACGCTGGCCGCGGGCGAGATCGTGCGCATCCTGATCGTCGCGCTGCGCAATTACACGGGTGGCTCGCTCGGCATGACGCCGCGCCTCGCGCCGGACCACGGCTTCGCCGCCATGCAATTCAGCAAGACGGGCTTCTGGTACATCGCGGTGATCGCCTGGTGCATCGGCATCGCCGTCTGGTGGTGGGTGGATCGCTCCATGTCGTCCAAGGCGCTGGCCGCGATCGGGGAGGATGAGGATGCGGCGGCGTCCATCGGCATCCGCGTGACGCGCGAGAAGATGATGATCACGCTGATCTCCGCCGGCCTCGCGGCACTCGGCGGGGCGCTCGGCGCGCAGTACCGGCTCTATCTGAATCCGGAAACGCTGGCCGGTCTCGGGGTCTCGCTGCAGATCGTCTTCGGCGCGCTGGCGGGCGGCATGTACTCGATGCTGGGACCCACGGTCGGTGCGGCCTTCACCATCGCACTCGAAGAGATCCTGCGCGTGGCCTTCGGCACCGCCTTCATCGGCGGCGCGCCGCTGGTCTACGGCATCCTGCTGGTGCTGTTCATGCTGTTCCTACCCCGTGGAATCGTTGGCTGGTTCGATCGCGGGCGGCAGAGCGGCCACAGGCCCTAGCCCGCCCCAGCGCGCCAGCAGCGCCGCCCAGAGAGAGGGCTCCGACGCGCCGGTGTGCGCGGACGCCGCATCCGCCATGTCGCGTGTCAGGCTGGCCGCCGCGCCACGCCCGCCCCGCGATTCGTCCGCGGCATAGGACGGTGCGACCGCCTGGCCTTCCATGATCCAGCCGGATGCGAGCAGGATGAAGGCCAGGCTCCGGGACATGCTCTGCTGACTCCCTGCGGGTGAAGGGGGGTTGCCGGCAGGCGGCCCGCCCCAGGGAAGGCGGGGCGAGGGCCTGGGGGATGGGGGGATGCCCTGAACCGCCTGCCGGAACCCCTAGCGGCAACCTGCCCGGGTCTGCTTTGCGCTGCTGCGGCGGCGCCATGAATCCTTGGCCACCTCCGGATACAGGCGTGCAACATCCGGCACGCCGATGCGCGGGGTGGCGTCATGCCGTCGCTTCGGCCATACCGCCCATCCCGTTCATCGCAGCGATCAATCCCGCCATGCCATCACGCCGCAGCCTGCTGCTCTCCGCCACCGTCCTGGTCGCGCCGCGCGCCGTGCGCGCGCAGAGCGCCTTCCCCACGCGCCCCGTCGCGCTGATCGTGCCCTTCCCTGCCGGCGGCACGACCGATGTGGTGCTGCGCGCGCTGGCCGAGGCGACCGCCGCGCGGCTCGGCCAGGCCGTGATCGTCGAGAACCGGCCGGGTGCGGCGAACACGCTGGGCGCGCAGGCCGTCGCGCGGGCGCGGCCTGATGGCTACCTGCTGACGCAGCTGCCGGCCTCCGCCGTGCGCGTGCAACTGCTGCAGCGCATGGGCTACGATGTGCTGCGCGACTTCACGCCGATCCTGCACGTCACCGGCTACACCTTCGGCGTGGCGGTGCGCGCGGACCGCTTCCCCGGTGGCTGGGCGGAGTTCATCGCCGAAGCCAGGCGCCGCCCGGGCGCGCTGACCGTCGGCAACACCGGCACCAACGGCACGCCGCATGTGGCGATGGCGGAACTTGCGCAGCGTGAGGGAACGGAATTCACGCATGTGGCCTTCCGCGGCGATGCGGATGGCACGCAGGCGCTGCTGGGTGGGCATATCGACGCCATGGCGGGCGGATCGGGCATCGGTGCGCTGGTCGATGGCGGGCAGTTGCGCTGGCTGAATGTGTGGACGCGCGAGCGGCTGCGGCGTTGGCCCAGTGCGCCGACGCTGGTCGAGCTCGGCTATCCCGACATGGTCGTGACATCGCCCTTCGGCATCGTCGGGCCGGCCCGGATGGAACCCGCCGTCACGCGCACGCTGCATGATGCGTTTGCGGCCGGAATGCGGGAGGCGGGCTTCCTGGGCGCGCTCGAGCGCTACGACATGACGCCCGAATACCTGAACAGCGAGGACTATTCGACGTTCCTGCGCGAGTTGGTGCGGCGCGAGCAGGACACCATCCGCCGCCTGAACCTGACGGCGGGCTGAGACTATGACGCCGCCCACCGTCGCCGATCTGGAACGCGCCACGCTGACGACCGTGCCCGCGCCCCGCGTGGCCTTCGACGGTCCCTTCGTGATCCGCGCCTTCCAGGGCGGCACGGGGCGGGCGAATGCCGCATCGTCGCTGGACGCTTCGCCGGACGCGACGATGGCCGAGCGCGTCGCGCGCATCGAGACGCGCTACCGCGATCTCGGCCTGGTGCCACGCTTCCGCTCCACGCCGCTCGACCCGCCGGGGCTGACGACGCTGCTGCTCGACCGCGGCTATGTCGAGAAGGACGAGACGGTCATTTTCCTCGTCGCCATCGCGCGGATCGCCGCTGAGGATGCCGGCACGACGGCAGCCCGCGAGCCGGACGAGGACTGGATCGGCGTCATCGCGACGACGGAATACCAGACCGATGCGCGACGCGCGGAGAAGCGCGGCACGGCGGGGCTGCTCGCGGCGCGCGGCGGCTGGCTGACGCTGCGCCAGGACGGCGTGGCGGCAGCGAGCCTGTCGGTCGTGGCCGACGGCCCGCTCGCGGGTTTCTTCGATCTCGCGGTGCGGCCCGAATTCCGCCGCCGGGGCCTCGCCCAGCGTATCACGCGCGCGGGCGCCGCCTGGGCGAAGGCGCAGGGGGCGGAGTGGCTGTTCGCGCAGGTGGCGGCGTCGAACGCCGCCTCGCGCGGGATGTGCGGTGGCCTCGGGATGGAGGAGGCGTATCGGTATCGGTACTTCGTCCCGAAGGACGCCGCACTGCCCTCGCTCCGCTTCAGCTGAGCGAGGGCGTCGGCCCTCACGGAATGAGGACGGTGCTGCCCGTGGTCTTGCGGGCTTCGAGGGCGCGGTGCGCCTCGGCCGCGTCCTTCAGCGGGAAGGTCTGGTTGACCATGATCTTCACGGCGCCCGACGCGACGACGTCGAACAGGTCCTTGGCCGTCGCCAGCAGGTCCGCGCGCGACGCGGTGTAGGTGTTGAGCGTCGGGCGCGTCAGGTAGAGCGAGCCCTTCGCCGCCAGGATGCCGACATCCAGCCCGGTCACGGGACCGGAGGCATTCCCGTACGACACCATCAGCCCGCAGGGCCGCAGGCAGTCGAGCGAGCTCACAAACGTATCCTTGCCGACGCTGTCATAGACCACGGGCACCATGGCGCCCTTGGTGATCTCCTTCGCGCGGGCGGGCAGGTTCTCGCTGGTCAGCACCGGGTGGTCGCAGCCATGCGCGGCGGCGAGATCCGCCTTCTCCTTCGTGCTGACCGTGCCGATCACCGTCGCACCCAGGTGCTTCGCCCACTGGCAGAGGATCAGGCCGACGCCGCCGGCCGCGGCGTGCACCACGATGGTGTCGCCCTTCTTCACGGCATAGGTACGCTTGACCAGATACTGCGCGGTCATGCCCTGCAGCATCATCGCCGCACCCTGTTCGAAGCTGATCGCGGCCGGCAGGGGGACCAGCTTGTCGGCGGGCGCGCAGCGCGCCTCGGCATAGGATCCGAGCGCGCCGGCATAGGCCACGCGGTCGCCGACCTTGAGGTCGGTCACGCCGTCGCCCACGGCCTCGATCACGCCGGCGGCTTCCATGCCGATCGTCACGGGCATGGAGGGCGCCTTGTAGAGGCCCGTGCGGAAATAGACGTCGATGTAGTTCAGGCCGACGGCCTTGTGCCGCACCAGGGCTTCCCCGGGCTTCGGCGCGGGCAGGGGGATCTCGTCCCACTGCATTTTCTCGGGGCCGCCCGGTTCGTGGACGCGGATCGCATGGTTCATGGGTTCTTGGTCCGTCTCAGGAGCGCCTGGCGCTCGAGGTCGAGGAGATAGCGCTTGGTAGCCGGTCCCTCGCCGCCCGAATAGCCGCCGAGGGAGCCGTCGGCCGCCACCACGCGGTGGCAGGGGATGATGATCGGGATCGGGTTGCGGCCGTTGGCCTGGCCGATGGCACGCGCCCCGCGGCAGCCGACCTCGCGGGCGATGTCGATATAGGATCGCGTCTCCCCCGCAGGGATGCGCGTGAGCGCCGCCCAGACCTTCTGCTGGAAGGCCGTGCCGTCAGGGGCGAGCGGCAGGTCGAACGCCACCCGCTTGCCGTCGAAATAGTCCTGCAGCTGGTCCCGTGCCCGATGGAGCAGGGGCGTATGGTCCTGCACGCTGCCGCGGCCCCAGTCCACGGCCACGATCTTCCCGTCCTCCTCCGACACGGTGAGGTCGCCAAGCGGCGTCAGGATCGAAAGCTGTGGCATGGCCGGGCCGCGTTCCAACACCCTGCCGGGGGGCGCCGTCAAGCGCGACCTTCCTGGACAGGGTCCGCTCCGGCGCTACATGAAGAGGCCCATGATCCGCAGCCGGTGACCGCCCCATGCCCGATGCCCCCGACCGCCGCCTGCCCGGCGATCCGCCGCCCTACTTCGCGGCGCATGTCTTTGTGTGCTGCAACCGCCGCGCGGAAGGGCACAAGCGCGGCTCCTGCGCCGCGAAGGGCAGCGAGCACCTGAAGGACTACATGAAGGCGCGCGCCAAGGAGCTGGGGCTGCAGGATGTGCGGGTGAACATGGCGGGCTGCCTCGACCGCTGCGAGTTCGGGCCGACCATGGTCATCTACCCCGAAGGCGTCTGGTACCACCCGCAGACCGAAGCGGATGTGGACGAGATCCTGGACGTGCACCTGAAGGGCGGCGGGCGCGTCGCGCGGCTGATGCTGACCGAGACGGACGTGGTGCCGAAGGGTTAGTGCCGGGCCTCCACCGCCGCCCGTCCCCGATGCCCACGGCCTGGCCGCGGCGATATCCCGACTGCGACCCGAAGCGGCCGAGGCGGCCGAGGTCCCGATCTCGGTGTGCGGGGCCCTGCTCGTCCGCGACGAGGTGGTGCTGGCGGCTGTCACCGGTCAGATGCTCGGCCACGCCGCGGTGGTGGTCCTGACCAACCAGCAAGTCATGGTGGTGAACGGACGCCGCTGGCAGCCGATCGTCGACGTGTTCGCGCTCGGTCCGGACCTCGTGGTCCGCGGTCGCCACGACCGCGACGTGGCGTCGCTCACCTTCTCGGACGCCACCCAGCTCTCCACCGTCGACGCGATCGGCGAGGTCGCCCTGGCCGTCGAGCTCGCCGAGCGGATCCGCGGCAACTGAGGGAGTCGACCCGGGGAGCGGCCAACTTGTGAGCCGGACGGCCTCTGCTACAGTCGGCCGTCCTCGCGGAC
>JAYRQX010000212.1:0-5194 GCA_041910415.1 Acetobacteraceae bacterium
CCTGCTGGGCCTGGCCGGCGGACCGGTTCTCCCGATCCGCCACAAGGGCGGCCACGATCTCCGGCATCGAACCGCCGGGCGGCGCGGGCGGCGGGGCCAGGCGCGGATCGAGCTGTCCGTCGAGCCAGGCGACCGGGTCGGCGGGGACCGGGTCGCCCGGCCGGCGGCCGAGGCCGAAGCGGATGGCGGCGATGGCGGCGCGGGCGTCCATGGGGCCCGATGATACCGAAGCCCCGGGGGCCATGGGGTTACGAAGCGTTTCGCTTCCGGCGCGCCTGCCGGCATGAGCGGCACGGCGGGAAAGCCCTGCAGCCAGCACATGGCGGGACTCGCACGGCGTGCTTGCCAAAGGGGCGGGAAAACGCCATTTACCCGCCGCTTCGAATCAGTTCGACCCTTCAGCGGGCTGCACCGGCGGGATTCGCCGGTCTGCGGGCCCGCTTTGGCTTATGGAGGCCCATCGTGGCGCGCACACCGCTCGAGCGTATCCGCAACATCGGCATCACCGCGCATATCGACGCGGGGAAGACGACGACGACGGAGCGCATCCTGTACTACACCGGCAAGTCGCATAAGATCGGTGAGGTCCACGACGGCAACACCACCACCGACTACATGGCGCAGGAGCGTGAGCGCGGCATCACCATCACCTCCGCCGCCGTGACGGCCGAGTGGAAGGACCACCGCATCAACGTCATCGACACCCCGGGCCACATCGACTTCAACATCGAGGTCAACCGCTCGCTCCGCGTGCTCTACGGCGCCATCTTCATCATCGAGGGCGTGGCCGGCGTGCAGCCGCAGTCCGAGACCAACTGGCGCCTCGCGGACCGCTACAACGTCCCGCGCATCATCTTCATCAACAAGCTCGACCGCACCGGCGCCGATTTCTATCGCGCGGCCGACACGCTGACCGAGAAGCTCGGCATCAACTGGGTGACGCTGCAGCTGCCGATCGGCATCGAGGACACGATGAAGGGCGTCGTGGACCTGGTCGAGATGAAGGCGATCATCTGGGAAGGCGACGACCTCGGCGCCGCCTATCATGACGAGCCGATCCCGGCCGACCTCGCCGACAAGGCCGTTGAATACCGCCAGAAGCTGCTCGACACCGTCGTCGGCGTCGATGAAGCGGCGATGGAAGAGTATTTCGACAAGGGCGACGTCTCGGTCGAGACGCTGAAGCGCTGCATCAAGAAGGGCACGATCACGGGCGAGTTCCGCCCGGTGCTCTGCGGCACGGCCTTCAAGAACAAGGGCGTGCAGCCGCTGCTCGATGCCGTCATCGACTACCTGCCGTCCCCGGTCGACATCCCCGGCATCAAGGTCGCCCCGGAAGAGGGCCAGGACGAGACCGCCGACCGCGCCGTGATCCCGGCCGATCCGGATGCGCCCTTCGCCGGCCTCGCCTTCAAGATCATCAACGACAAATACGGCAACCTGACCTTCGTGCGCGTCTACCGCGGCACCCTCAAGCAGGGCGACATGGTCATGAACACGACCAAGGACAGCCGCGAGCGCATCGGCCGCATGTTCCAGATGCACGCCGACAAGCGCGAGGAGATCAAGGAAGTCTCCGCCGGCGACATCGCGGCCTTCGTCGGCCTGAAGGACACCGGCACCGGCGACACGCTGGCGTCGAACGACGATCCGGTGGTGCTGGAGCGCATGGCCTTCCCGGTCCCGGTCATCGACATCTCGGTCGAGCCGAAGACCAAGGAAGGCATCGAGAAGATGACCCTCGGCCTGCAGAAGCTGGCGGGCGAGGATCCCTCGCTCCGCCTCAAGACCGACCAGGAGACCGGCCAGACCATCCTGTCCGGCATGGGCGAGCTGCACCTCGAGATCATCATCGACCGCCTGAGGCGCGAATACGGCGTGGACGCCAACATCGGCGCCCCGCAGGTCGCCTATCGCGAGACGATCTCGAAGAGCCACACCGAGACCTACACCCACAAGAAGCAGTCGGGTGGCTCGGGCCAGTACGCCGAGGTGAAGATCGTCTTCGAGCCGAAGGAGCGGAACACGGGCATCGAGTTCGTGAACGGCGTCGTCGGCGGCGCGGTGCCGAAGGAATACATCCCCGCGGTGGACAAGGGCATCAAGGTGCAGGCCGACACAGGCGTGCTCGCCGGCTTCCCGACGGTGGACTTCAAGTTCTCGCTGATCGACGGCAAGTACCACGACGTGGACAGCTCCGCGCTCGCCTTCGAGATCGCCGCCAAGGCCTGCTTCCGCGAAGGCATGAAGAAGGCCGGCCCGGTGATCCTGGAGCCGATCATGGACGTGGAGGTCACCACGCCGTCCGACCATGTCGGCGACGTCGTCGGCGACCTGAACCGCCGCCGCGGCGTGATCCAGAGCCAGGACATGGCCGGCACCTCGGTCATCGTCCGCGCGCATGTGCCGCTCAAGGAGATGTTCGGCTACATCTCGAACCTCCGCGGCATGACCAAGGGCCGCGCCTCCTTCTCCATGCAGTTCAACCACTACGAGCCCGTGCCGCGGAACATCGCGGACGAGATCATGGCGAAGAGCGCGTAGTTTTGCCCTCAGACGCCGGGCGCGCGCTCCGCGCGCTTGGCTTGCGCGCCCTGCACTGTTGCGCAGGGGGCAACTGACGGTCTGGACGCGGTCGCGCTTTGCGCTCCCGGCCCGCTTCGCGGGCCGACTTTGGGGGCTTCCTTCGACGGCGCGGTGGGCAATCATCGCGCCGTTCTCGTGGGCGGGGCGGGAGGGCGCGCGCCAGCACGCCACCGCATAAAAAGTCCATAAGGATCGGGGCTCGCCCATTGCGCGGCGTGCATGGCCCGGCTTCGCAACATTCCCACCCGCCAGCCTGCTTGCGCCGGGATGATGCGTGCGGCCGCGGCGGATGCCCGCCGCCCCGTCAGGCCCCCGGCCGGCGCACCCGAAGGACCGCAGCGGCCCGCCGCGCGGACAGACCCATGAGCCTCTACTGGATCCCCGCCTTCCTGGCGCTGCTGCTGGCGCTGAGCGGCTTCCGCGTCGCCAACCAGTACGAACGCGGCGTCGTCTTTCGCCTTGGGCGCCTCGCCGGCGAACGCGGCCCCGGCCTCTACTGGCTGATTCCGCTCATCGAGTGGCAGACCCGCATGGATCTGCGCGTCGTCACCGCCGCCGTCGGCGGGCAGGAGACGATCACCACCGACAACGTCCCCGTGAAGGTGGATGCCGTCGTCTGGTACCGCATCGTCAACCCCTCCCGGGCGGTCGTCGAGGTGCGCGACATCCCGCTCGCCGTCATCCAGGTCGCGCTCACCACGCTGCGGACCACGATCGGCAAGACGACGATGGACGCCGTGCTCAAGGAACAGGACGCGATGTCCGACGCCATGCGCCGCGCCATCGACACGGTGACGGAGCCCTGGGGCGTGAAGGTCGAGATGGTCGAGATCAGGAATGTCGAGATCCCCTCCTCCATGCAGCGCGTCATGGCGCAGGAGGCCGAGGCGCTGCGCGAACGCCGCGCCCGTGTCATCAAGGCGGAGGCCGAGCTCGACGCCGCGCGCCGCCTGCGCGAGGCCGCGCAGGAGATCGCCGCGAGCCCCGCCGCCCTCGAACTCCGCCGCATGCAGATGATCACCGAGGTGGGCGCCGAGCAGAACACGACGACGATCATCATGCTGCCGAGCGAGATCGTCGCTGCCGCCGGTGCCTTCGCCAGGGCCGCGGCCCCCGCGTGAGGATGGACGCATGTCGGCCGGATGCCGCATGATCGCGGCGTCCAGCCGGCTGTGGGGGAAGGTGCGTGCACAAGGTCGCGATGTTGATGGGGGTGGTGCTTGCCCTCATCGGCGCGGGGATCATGGCCTACACGATCCTCGCCACGCCGCCGCCCCGGGAATCGCTGCCCGTCCTGCAGGGGAGGGTCGTCGAGATGTGGCGCTACATGCAGCGCGGCGGCACCGACCTGCGCATCCAGATCGCGCCGGCGGAAGGCGATCCGCGCACCGTCCACCTTGCCCTCGACATGGTCCCGCCCGGGCTCGCCGCGGCGCGCGGGCGCACCGCGCTGGTGCGCCATGCGACCGATGGCCGCGTGATGGAGATGATCGTCGAGGGGCGCCCGGTGATCGACTACGCGACCGTGGCGAACAAGCGCGCCGCCGCCATGGCGGGCAACCGCTGGATCGGCTTCGGGGTGTTCCTGGCGGGCGTCGCGCTCGCCTCGGTCGGCCTGGTCTTCGGCCGCCGCTGACGCGTGGCGGACGGCTCCATCGCGCGTCGCTCATGAACGGCCGCCGCGGCCTTCGCGCTTGCCCGCTGCACCGCGGCACCGGCATGATCGGCGCGCCCCACGCCGTCCATGGAGTGAAGCCGATGCGATACCTGCCCGCCCTGGCACTCACCGCCGCGATCATGATGCCCGCCGCCGCCCTCGCGGACTACTACGTCTATTGCGCGAACGGGCGCATCGAGGTGGACAGCCGCAACCCCGAGCAGATGCGCAGCGCGCGCGGATCGGGCGTCTGCCAGATGGGTCCGAGCTTCGGCTTCCTGTCGGATGCGCAGAACTTCGCGCAGCGCAATTTCGGTGGCGCCGGCCGCGCCTGTTCCTGCCGCTGAGCCCGGGGGACCCTGGCATGCGCCGTCTCCTCGCCCTCGCCGCGATCCTCGCGGCCTTCGTGCCCGCCGCGGCGCTCGCGGATTACTGGGTGTACTGCGCCTCCGGCCGCATCGAGATCGACCAGCGCACGCCCGACGAGATGCGCAGCCAGCGCGGCGCCTGCGCGATGAGCCAGGGTTTCTCCACGCGCAGCGACGCCGAGGGCTTCGCGCGCCGGAATTTCGGGGGCGTCGGCGGCTCCTGCTCCTGCCGCTGACCCACCCATGGCGCTGCGCCGCAACCTGCTGATCTGGGGCGGCGCCACGGCCCTCGGCGGTGCCTGGGCGTACCAGGCCTTCTTCGCCTCGGGCGAGTACCGGATCGGCCAGGCGCGGCTGGTCCCGCCGCTGCTCCGCGCGCGGGTCGGCAGCGGCGAACGCCTCTTCGGCCTCGTGCGGCGGCGGGAGACGGAGCAACTCCCCTGGCTCAGCCTGCGCGATGCCGACAGCGGGGAGCGGATCGAACTCTTCGCCTTGGATGCCGCGACGCTGGAGCCGGTCTTCGCCACGCCGCTGCTGTCCGTCTTTGCGGGCGAATACGGGGAAGCCGGCATCCTCGGCGAGC
>JAYRQX010000213.1:0-7004 GCA_041910415.1 Acetobacteraceae bacterium
CCGGACCGTCTTTCGTGCCGGGCCAAATCCGATCTAGTCTGCGGGGAACGACAGGGGACATTCACGATGGAACGACGTGCATTGCTCGCCTCGCCGCTGGCCACGCCCTTGGCCTTGCTGGCGCCGCGCGGGGCCGCGGCCCAGGGGGCCCCGCGCATCGCCACCGAGGAGTTCATGGTCCAGGCGCGCGATCCCGGCATCGAGATCTTCGTGCGCAACAAGCGGCCGGAAAACCTGCAATCCTTCACGCCCGGGCGGACGCTTCTGTTCGTGCATGGCGCGACCTATCCGGCGCACACCTCCTTCGACCTGCCGCTCGGCGGCACGTCGTGGATGGACTACATCGCCGGCAGCGGCTTCGACGTGTGGTGCATGGATATCCGCGGCTATGGCCGCAGCACCCGCCCGCCCGAAATGAACCAGCCGCCCGAGGCGAATGCCCCCATCGTGCGCGGGGATGTGGCGGTGGCGGACATTGCGTCGGTCGCCGCCTTCATCCGCCAGCGGCGCAACGTGCCGAAGATCGTGCATATGGGGATCTCGTGGGGCTCGGCTCTCATGGCGCGCTACGCCACGGAAAATGCCGGTGTCGTCGAGCGGCTCGTCCTGGTCGCGCCCGGGTGGCTCCGCACAGGTGCGAGCCCGGCCGAGGGTCCTGCCGGCGCGAATCTCGGCGCCTATCGGTTCGTCACGCAGCAACAGGCGCGCGAACGCCGGCTCAACGGTGTTCCCGAAGACAAGCGCGCGGCCCTGATTCCCCCTGGCTGGTTCGAGCATTGGGCCGGTGTGACCTGGGCGACCGATCCGGAAGGGCTGAGAAGAAATCCGCCCGCCGTGCGCGCGCCGAACGGGGCGCTGCTCGACAGCCGCGAGTTCTGGCGGGCCGGACGTCCCTGGTACGATCCGGCCCGCATCACGGCGCCGACGCTGCTCGTCGTCGGCGAGTGGGACCAGGACACGCCGCCCGCCATGGCTGCCACGCTCTTCCCGCTGATGACCAACAGCCCCGGCAAGCGCCTGGTGATGCTGGCCGAGGGAACCCACGGCATGTGGATGGAACGCAATCGCGGCACGCTGTTCGCGGCGGTGCAGATCTTCCTCAACGAATCGCCCGCGACCTGAAACGTTTCATGGCGCGCGCGCCGGGCGCGCGCCAGACTCGTCGCGGCCGCCATGCGGGCGGCGCCTGCTTCCGGAAAGACACCCATGACGCTTCGCCGCACGCTTCTCGCCCTGCCTGCCCTGGCTGCGCTCACGCTGCCCAGCCTCGCCCAGGCGCAGTCGAACGACCCCTCCTTCCGCCTGAACAACCGCGGCAATTCCCCGATCCGGGAGATCTATGTCTCCTCGACCAACGTGAACAACTGGGGGCCGGATCGCCTGGGGCAGAACGTCCTGCCGCCCGGCCAGTCGCTGACCATCCGCCTGCCGCGCGGCCAGTGCATGAACGACATCCGCATCGTCTGGCAGAACGGCCAGGCATCCGAACGCCGCAACGTCAACACCTGCCAGTTCACGGACCTCAACGTCCCGAACTGATCGCCTGTCTGATGGGGGAGCCTTGCGCGGCAAGCCGCGCTATAGCGTCCCCACCATGACTGACACGCTGATCCCCGCGCTGCGCAAGCTCCTCGGCTCCTCCGGCCTGCTGGAGGACGCCGCCGACATCACGCCCTTCCTGTCGGATTGGCGCTCGCTCTATCGCGGCGCGACACCCTGCATCCTGCGGCCCGGCAGCACGGCCGAGCTCGCCGAGGCGGTCAAGCTCTGCGCCGCGGCGGGCGTGCCGATGGTCCCCGTGGGCGGCAACACCTCCATGGTCGGCGGCGCGGTGCCGGATGAGAGCGGGCGACAGATGGTCGTCTCGCTCGGGCGGCTCAACCGCATCCGCGACATCGACCCGCTCGACATGACCATGACGGCCGAGGCGGGCGTCGTGCTGAAGACCGCGCAGGACCGCGCGGCGGAAGCGGGCTGCCTGTTCCCGCTGAGCCTGGGCGCCGAGGGCACGGCCACGATCGGCGGCGTGCTGTCCACCAATGCCGGCGGCAACACCACCGTGCGCTACGGTAATGCGCGCGAGCTGATGCTGGGGCTGGAGGTCGTGCTGCCGGACGGGCAGATCTGGAATGGGCTCCGCCGGTTGCGCAAGGACAATACCGGCTACGCGCTCCGCCATCTGTTCGTCGGCGCCGAGGGCACGCTGGGCTTCGTCACCGCGGCCGTGCTGCGCCTCTTTCCACGCGCCCGCGCGCAGGAGGTGTTCTTTGCCAGTGTCCGCGACGAGGATGCGGCGCTCGGGTTGTTCCGCCGCTTCCGCGAGGCGGACGAGACGGCGATCCGCGCCTTCGAATACATGTCCGGCCTGGGCGTCGATTTCGCCGCGAAGCATATCGCCGGCGTGACCCTGCCGCTGGCGGAACGGGCGGACCATTATGTGCTGGTGGACCTCGCATCCTCCCGCGCCGATGCCGCGCTGCGCGACATGGCGGAAGCGGTGCTGGCCGAGGCGATGGAAGCGGGCGAGGTGCTGGACGCCGTGATCGGCGAAAGCGAGGCGCAGCGCGCCGCCCTGTGGCGCATCCGGGAAGAGCATCCGGAGGCGCAGCGCAAGGAAGGTGCAAGCGTGAAGAACGACGTGTCGGTGCCCGTGTCGAAAGTGCCGGAGCTGATCCGTCGCGCGTCGGAGGCCTGCGCGACACTGATCCCCGGCACCCGCCCCGTGCCCTTCGGCCACATGGGCGACGGCAACATCCACATGAACCTGGAACAGCCCGAGGGCATGGACGGCGCCGCCTTCCTGGAGCGCAGCCACGACATCATGGACACGGTGAACGCGGTGGTGCGCGACCTCGGCGGCAGCTTTTCCGCCGAGCACGGCATCGGCCGGCTCAAGACCGACATGATGGAGGACTGGCGCGGCGGCGCGGAACTCGCGCTGATGCAGCGGATCAAGGCCGCGGTGGATCCCCAGCGGCTGATGAACCCCGGGAAGGTGCTGCCTTAGGCCAGGAGCAGGCTCGACTGCGGCGGCATGTCCTGCGCCGTCGCCGCGGGATCGAGCGGGCGCGCGCCGCAGGCCAGGAGGAGATCGGCGATCGCGTCCATCTCCGCCGCATCCCGCGTCACGTCGTGGAAAGGCTCGTCGCGCCGCGATCCGCGCGGGACGACAATCACCGTCTCGTAGCGCGCCCGCGTCAGCAGGACGCGATAGGTGTTCAGGATGAAGCGGCGCTCGTCCTCGCTTCGCACCATCTGCCATTGGCTGCCGGCGAAGCGCCGTGGCAGCCAGGCATTCGCGCGCCACACCAGGTCGCCTCCCCAGCCGAGGCCGACGACGTCCAGCTCCAGCCCCTGGCAATCGTATTCGGTGGCGAAGGTCTCCAGCGCGTCCGAACCGCGGATGTCCGGCCAGCGCCTGAGAAACCAGTCCGCCACGTCGTCCAGCTGCACGCCGAGCCCATCGCCGCGCAGCCGCTTGGCGCCGGCTGATGCGACCAGCCCGGCGCGCCGCCGCCCGCGCGCGAAGCGGCGCAGCGCATCGCGCGCCGGGCCGAGATCGCGCGTCAGCAGGAAGGGCAGCGCCCTGACCCCATCCGCGATATCGCGCGCTTCCACCACGGCACCGCGCAGCAGGGCGTCCACCCAGGCGGCGCCCGCGCTGTCCTGCACGCTGCGCAGCGGCACCGTCAGGTCCAGGTCTTCGTCATGATCAAGCCAGGCCGGATCGCCCTCGGCCAGCCGCTGCACGGCATCCGCCGCGCCCACCGCACGGGTCGCGGCGACCGCGCGCCACTGTCCCCGCGATTCCGCGATCACGCGGCCCCATTCGCTCAGCCCCGCCTCGCCGGTGTTGATTTCCTGCCCGCTGCCGATCAGCGCGACGATCACGGCCCAGCCGTCATGCCGGCCCATGATGTCGAGCGTGTGCGCGGGCTCGCTCATCGTCAGCCTGGACGGCTTGTTGCGCGTGCCGATCCGGGCCTTCGCCTCGTCCCAGGCGCGCTGCGCCTCGTCGAAGACGATCAGCCGGTCGGGCGGCGCCCGCCGTGCCGCGTCGGTGGCATTGTCCTCGAGGAAGCGGTGCACGTTCTGCAGCCGCTCCTTCACGCGGCGCTCGGCCTCGGGCTTGCGGCACTCCCCGCGCTTCACGGCATCGGCCGCCAGCGCCGCGCGCAGCACGGTGACGAGCGGAACATTGCCGGTGAGGAAGGCGCCCTGCCCACCGATGCCGGGCGCGAAGATGGCATTGAGCCCGCACAGAGTCTTGCCGGCGCCGGGGATGCCCGTGACGAAGACGACGCGCTTGTCGCCGTGCCGCTTCGCGGCGTCCACCGCGCGTGTGATCGCCTGCGCCGTGCGCGTCAGGTTCGCCGTATCGGCCCGCGCCTGGGCGATCTCGGCCACGCCGTTGCGGGCGTAGAGCATCGTCGCTGCCTCGACGATGGTCGGCACCGGGCGGTAGCGCGCATCCAGCCAGGCCGCGCCATCCAGCCGCACGGTGGCCGGCGGCAATTCGTGCTGCGTCCAGTCGAACAGCGCGGCGAGAGCGCCGTGTCCGCAGACCAGCACCTCGGTCGGGTTGGGCGGCAGCAGCCAGGGCTGGCGCGGCGCCTGGAAGCCACCGTCGCCGGCGACCAGCACCGGCAGGATGGAATGCCTGCGACTGCCTTCATGGAAGTCGCGCAGGTCCAGCGCATAGTCCTCGGCCTCGGCCATCGCCGCCATGCTCGGCGCGCCGGTCTTGAACTCCAGCGCCAGGATCGCGCGGTCCGTCAGCACCACCGCGTCCACGCGCTTTTCCAGGCGCAGCAGGTCGTATTCCAGCGCGACGGTCCAGGCCTCGCCGCCCGCGATCCGCACCGCATCCCGCAGCGCCGCCACCTGGCGCTGCCAGGCGTGTTCCTGCTCGGGGCTTCCGGCATAGCCGCGCGCCTGCTGCGCCGAGGCAAGTCGCCCGACGGTATCGGCCACCGATCGCGCGATCAGCTCCGCGCCGGAGCACGCAAACCATGCCCTCATCCCGCCCCCTTCCGCCCCGGCCTGGTCGCCAGCAGCACGCTGCCCAGCATCAGCGCGAAGCCCGCCGCATGGGTTAATCCGACGCCTTTCCCAAGCACCGCCGCCGGCAGGGTCGCGGCGGCGGTATGCGCGCCTGATCAGCGCAGATACTTCTTTTCGATTCCTCGCATCGCACCGTCGCCCTGAAGATCAAAAATGTCTGCGACGGTCGCGATCTCGCCCTCCACGCCGGCGATCGAGCGCTGCGTGCGGATCTTTCTGAACGCCACACGCATCCCGGCCACCGCCGAGCGGATCGCGTGGTTGCCGCAGATGATCAGCCCGACCTTGTTCAGTTGCGCGATCGCGGCCTCGTCCAGTTGCGGGTAGGAGGTCGGCACCAGCACCAGCGGCACGCGGCCCGACCAGGCGCGGCAGAAGGCCACGATCTCGTCCGGCGTTTTCTGTTTGCTGTGGATCAGGATCGCGTCGGCGCCGGCATCCGCATAGGCCTCGCCGCGCTTCAGGGCTTCCGCCTGCCCGAGACTCGCGATCAGCGCTTCCGTGCGCGCGATGATCAGCGTGCCCGATTCACCGCGCGCCGCGCGGGCCGCTTCGATCTTTCCCTGGAATTCCTCGATTCTCAAAAGTTCCTGCCGCCCGCCGGGCCGCAGGCTGCTGTCCTTCGGAAAGGTCTTGTCCTCCATGACCAGCGCGGCGGCGCCGGCGGCGACGTATTGCGGCACGATGTAGGTCACCGTGACGGCGTTCCCGAAGCCCGTGTCGATGTCCGCCACCACGGGGATGCCGACCGCCGCCGTCATGCTCCGCACCACCTCCAGATGCGTGCCCATGGGCAGGATGGAGGCATCCGGCACCGCATGCAGCGCGGAGAGCTCGAACCCGCTGGCCCAGATCGCCTCGAACCCCGCTTCCTCGGCGAGTTTCGCTGACAGCGGGCTGTGCGCCGCCATGGCGACGGCGGGACGGGCGGGATTGAGCGCGGCGCGCAGCGCGGCGGCGCGCGGGTCGGGGGCGGGCATGGGCGGCGATTCCTCTCGCAGGCGCGGCGCCTACAGCGCCTTCTGGAATTCGGCGTAGAGCGTCGTGCCCAGGCGCCGGTCGTAGATCTTCATGCAGTGGAAGGTCAGGTCGAAGCTGCCATAGAGATGCGCGAGGATGGCGAGCTTCGCGAGCTTCTGTGGGGGCAGCGCGTCCAGCCCCTGCACATGCCGCACGAAGACCGCATCGGCCCAGATGTGCTGCGTGCCGTAGAAGGGGTTGTTGTTCAGGATCATCGGCTTCAGTGCCCGCCCCTGCAGGCCCAGGAAGCGGTGGAACATCAGCCCCCGCGCCGCCAGGTGGGAACAGACCTCTCCGAACAGCGGCTGGTCCACGTAATGCGGCAGGAACTCCACCTCGCTGACCAGCGCGGCCACGTCCTTCAGCACCGTCTCGCCGCCCTGGAAGACATCCAGCGAGGCGCCCTGCACGTCGATCTTGATGAAGTCCACATCCGCGATGCCATGCGTGGCGGTGACATGGTCCAGGCTCTGCGTCTCGATCTCGGTCACCGAGACGAGGTCGGCCATGTCCATCCGGTTGTAGAGACGCAGCAGCTCCTCGTTCGGCCGGTAGAGCGAGCAGCAGAGCGGGCTTTTCGTCACATGGAAGGGCCGCACCTCCTCGGTCCGCCCGAGCGCGACGGGCAGGTAGCTGACGCCCTTCGCCGCCGTGCGGTTCATTTCCGCGCATTGTTCGGCGTCCACCTCGAAGCCGATGATGCGGGAGCCCGGGAAGGCGTCCAGCAGGTGGTAGAAGGGCTCCACATGGTCGTCGCCCGGCGCGGCGCCGATTTCCAGCACCGTGAAGCGGAGGGTCCGGTCCTGGCGCAGCAGGATGCGCGCGAAATCCTTCAGGCGACGGAGATGCTGCATCCGGGGGCGGTCCGATTCGGCGCAGGGCGAGGGCCGGTCCGCCGGCTCCCGTCAGGGCCCGGACGC
>JAYRQX010000214.1:0-6657 GCA_041910415.1 Acetobacteraceae bacterium
CTGCAGCGCGGCGCGCTGCGACGGCGTCGGGTCGTCTCCCTGCATCTTCGGCACGCGGCCATCCGCGAAGGTCTGCCGGCGCGCTTCCTCGGCGCGGAGCAGCTTCCGGAACTCCAGCACCGCCGGCGACGGATCGTCCGTGATCACCGCGTCGAGCGCGCGATCCGCCTTCTCGACCTCGCCGGAGAAGAGCAGCATCTCCGACAGCAGCCAGCGCAGCCCGGCATCGCGTGGTGCCGCGCGCACCGCTGCGGTGGCCGCGGCCACCGCCGCCTGGATGTCGCCTTTCTGGAATGCATCGCCTGCGTTCATGCCGCTGCCCTCGCCGCCTCAAGATCCGTGACCAACCTGAACGAGGCCCCGACCTCATCCAGCTGATAATGCGGCTGCAGATTGATGGTGCAGCCGAAAACACCGGGCTGGCCAGGTTTTTCCTGGACCTGCACCTCGGAACCGCGCAGCGGATAACGCGCGCCGGATTCACCCTGCGAAGGCGCCGAACCGCTGGTGTACTTCATGAGCCAGTCCGCCAGGCGCCGCTGGATGTCGGCGGCGTTCTGCTGCGAGCCGATCATGTCGCGTCCCATCACCTTCACGCAATGCGCGAAGCGGCTGACGCACAGCACGGCGTTGAACTGCGCGGATAGCCGCTGGTTCGCGTTCGCCACGTCGCGATCCATGCGTGGCGGACGGTGCAAGGACGGCATCGCCGCGAAGCTTGCTTCGGGCAGGCTCTCGAGGCCGATCAAGGGTACCAGCCCGGCCTCGACGCACTGGCGTTCCTGGTCGTCCGTCAGCGCGAGCTCGACCGGCGGGCGGAGCGCCTCCCCCGCCGGGTCCGCAGAGTAGCGATCGACGGGAAGCCCGGCGACCACGCCGCCCCGCGCATCCTCGGAGACCATGGCGCCGCGGATTTCCGCGGGCCAGCCATTCAGCGCGAAGGCGCGCACCGCGGTCACGCCGAGCGCATAGGCCGGGTTCATCCACACGCGCGACGGCGCACCGGGCGTCATCTCGCGGTAGCGGAAGCCGTCCGCCCTGGTGCCCGCGAAATCCCAGGCACGGCGCGCGAGCGTGCGCGGCAGCAGCACGGCCAGGAAGCGGGTGTCCACACGGCCCTGCAGGTTGCGCCAACGCGCACGTTCGGGACTGCGGAGCGGCTCGGTGAAATCGCTCGACGCGCCGGCATCGCTGTAGTCGTCCAGACCGAGCAGCGACGGATGGGCGGCGATCGCGGTCGGCGCAAAGGCCGCCGCGGCGACCGTTGCCAGCGAGCCGAGCCCCGTGATGTCGTCGGTCGGCCAGCCCGGGCCAGGGCCATGCCGCACCTCGTAGTCGGCGATCAGCATGCTGTAGGGCTCGCCGCCCGCGTGGCCGAACTCCTCCTCGTAGACCTTCCGGAAGAGCTGCGTCTGGTCGAACTCGGCGGCGCGATCGAAGTCACGGCAGAGCTCGATCCAGCGCACGGTCAGCAGCTTGACCTTGACCTTCGCCCCGTAGGGAACGGTGTCCACGAGCCAGTGGAGCCCTCGCCAGCTGCCCTCCAGGCGCCGCAGCCGGTCGCGGTGCAGCAGCGCATCCAACTGGCGCGAGATCATCGCATCGATCAGGGCGATGTCCCGGTCGATGGCCTCCTCCAGGCGCATCACGGCGCCCTGCCGGCCGGCCGCGCTTCCATCATGGGCCAGCGTGCGGGCCAGGGCCGCACCGAACCACGCCTGCAACGTCGTGACAGCCGAAGCCTCGACGAGAAACGCGGCAACGGCTTCCGCCGCCGCCGCGTCCTTGGAACCGAAGAACCGGCCGGTCAGCACATGAGCCCGCAGAGGCTGTTCCCCCAGCTCGCCCATGTGCCTCCCCTTGGCCGCCTGCGCGCGATGTCGCGCGTCAGGCCTTCTGCGGGATGCGCGCGACCAGCCGCATGGAGGTGGTGAGTTCCTCCATCTGCAGCCACGGGCGCAGATAGGCGACCGCGTTGTAGGAGCCGGGCTTGCCCGGAATCTCCTTCACCTCGACCTTCGCCTCACGCAGCGGGTACTTGGCCTTCTGCTCGGGGCCGGGCGCATCCGCGGAGTTCACGTAGTTCATGATCCAGCGGTTGAGCCAGGCCTCGCATTCATTCGCCTCCATGAAGGAGCCGATCTTGTCGCGCGCCATCACCTTGAGGAAATGCGCGAAACGCGCCGTCGCCATGATGTAGGGAAGGCGCGCGGAGATCGCCGCATTGGCGGTCGCCTCGGGCCGGTCGTATTTCTTCGGCTTCTGCGCGGTCTGGGCACCGAAGAACACGGCGTAGTCGGTGTTCTTGTAGTGGCAGAGCGGCAGGAAGCCGCAGCCGGAAAGCTCGGCCTCGCGCCGGTCCGTGATGCCGATCTCGGTCGGGCACTTGGCGTCGGTGTCGCCGTCATCCGACGTGAAGGTGTGCGTCGGAAGGTTGAGCACCTTGCCACCGCCCTCCGCGCCGCGGATCGTCACGCAGAAGCCGGTCTGGGCGAAGCTGTCGGACATGCGCTGCGCCATCACGAATGCCGCGTTCATCCAGCAATAATCGTGGTGGTCCATCGCCTTCGGGCGCCCCGCCTCGTCGAAGGGGGCTTCCTCATAGCCGAACTCGTCGATCGGCTTCGTCATCGCGCCATAGGGCACGCGGGCGAGCACGCGCGGCATGACGAGGGAGACGAAACGGCTGTCCTCGCTGTCGCGGAAGCCACGCCACTTGCCGTATTCCGTCGCATCGAAGATCTTCGCGAGGTCGCGCGGCTTGGACAGCTCCTGCCAATCCTCGAAGCCGAAGAGCTCCGGGGAGGCGGCGGAGAGGAACGGCGCGAAGGCCGCCGCGGCGACGTTGGAGACGAGGCGCAACGTCTCGATGTCGTCGGGGTGGTTCGACCATTCGTAGTCGCCGACCAGCGCGCCATAGGGCTCGCCGCCCGGCATGCCGAACTCGTTCTCGTAGATCTTCTTGAACAGCTGGCTCTGGTCGAACTCGACCGCGCGCGTCAGGTCGCGGTTGAGTTCGCGCTTCGAGGCCTGCAGCATCCTGATCTTCAGGCTCGTGCCGGTCTCGGAGTTCATGACCAGATAGTGCATCCCGCGCCAGGAGCCCTCGAGCTTCGTGAAGCGCTCATGGTGCATGATCTGATTGAGCTGTTCGGACAGCTTGCGGTCGATCTCGGTGATCGCGCGGTCGAAGGTCTTGGTCAGGTTGCGGTCGAAGGTGACCGTACCCTTCAGTGCCTCCTCGGTCAGCGACTTGATCAGGTCCTGCGCGCGGTCGCGCTCGGTCTGCTTGGTCGCGCCGATGACGGCATCGAGAAGGCCGGTGGCGTCTGTCGTCGTCGTCGCGCCGGCGGCGGCGCTGGCGGTCTGGGCTCCGCTCATGGCTCACTCATCCTTCTTGTCGAGGCCGAGCTCGCTCGAGAGCTGCGCGAGCTTGTCCTTGTCCTTGAGCACGGTCTCGAGAAGCCCTTCGAGCTCCTCCGACCGATCGACCTTGCTCATGAGGTCGCGCAGCTTGTTGCGCGTCTCCATCAGCGCCTTCAGCGCAGGCACCTGGTCGACGACCTTCGCGGGCTCGAAATCGTCCATCGAACGGAACTTCAGGCTGACCGGCATCTCGCTGCCATCGCCCGCGAGCGTGTTCTCGACGCGCATGTTGAGGCCAGGCTGGATCCGCGCCATCACGTCGTTGAAATTGTCGCGGTCGATCTGGACGAATTTGCGCTCGGCCATGGGCTTCAGCGGCTCGCCGGGATCACCCGCGAAGTCGCCGAGCACACCGAGGACGAAGGGCAGCTCACGCTCGATCTGCGCACCTTCCGTTTCGACGTTGTAGGTGATGTGGACACGCGGCTTGCGCACGCGGGCCAGCTTGTCGTGAATGCTTGCCATGAGCCTCCCCCGCCGACCCGTCCGGCCGGCCGTTCGCTACGGGATTTCAGGATAGGATTGCGCCCTCGAAAAGGTCAATCAACGTGTGCGGCTTGCAAGCACCACACCGTGAAGCATTTCAGAGAGGCGCCGCTAATATTACATTTCCTGCGTCGGCTCCTGGAAACGGATGCCGAGCGCGGTGAGCATCGCGCGGCGCGCCTCGGCATCGGGAAGCACTTCCTCGAGCAATTCAGGCAAGGGCAGACGTGCCCGGCGTGCCGCGTCGGTCAGCGTGAACGCCAGGGGTGAATGAGGTTCCATGCGACGGAACCATGCGGCCGCCTCCTCGATATGCTTGATGACGTCGTCGCGGGTTCGGATGGTGCGCCCCGTTCCGCCCCCGCCGGCGGCCTGGCCGGCCCCGTCATCCGTGCCGACCCCGTCATCGCCCCCGCCCTCCTCGGCGGCGGCCTCCTCGAGCTGGCCGAGGATCAGAACCGCGATCTCCTCGATCCGCTCGAGTACCTCGGAGACCCGGCGCATGGAAGGTGAATAGCTGCCGAAGCGTTCATCCATCTTGGTTGAGAGCACCAACCACGCCGCCCGGACCGCCCGCGCATCGAGGCCCACGCGGCGCAGCTTGGCGGTGCCGGCGCGCCCTTCTTCCGTCAGGCCTCCCATCGTCGGCACGCCCGTCTCGTGAAGTGCCTCGCGCTTCTCGGGATCGGTGATCTTGGCGGCCTCCTCCGCCTGCAGCCAGAGATGCAGCGTCGCCGGGCTGCCATCGGCACGCGGGAACAGCATCATCCGCCGGAGCGGCTGCATGATCGTGCCGTCGGCGCCCTCGCCCGACAGGCCGCCGATGGGTGCGGAGCGTCCTTCGAGACGCTCATCCTCGGGCACGTCGTCCTCGGGCAGCGGAAAGCCGTGGTCCCAGTAGCGGTCCAGCATGCCATCGATGAGCTGGACCCCTGCCGCCAGGCCCGGCAGATCATGGAGACGCACCAGCGCCTCGGTTATATAGGCGGCGACCTCGAAATCCTTGCCGCGCGTGGCCAGGCAATCCATCCCGAAGCGCAGAACGTCGCGCCATTGGGTCGGCGGCGCGACGTCCTCGCCCGGCCGGGAATCCCGCTCCCGCTCCTCCGCCCGCGCCTCGCTCCGTGAATCACGCAACTTCTGATAGGGGGCCGAGGCGGTGAGGTCACCGCGCGGATCCTCGCCGGCACCTTCATTGGCCTCGAGCGGCGCCAGCAACGCCTCAAGATCGAGAATGCTCTCCGACATCCGGCCCCCTGCTTCGTGACGCGTCCCGTGCGCAACGGATTTCGCGCTGAGTTCATCGAGATTGCAAGGGTCGCTTCGGGCGTCACTTGCATCCCGGCACGACGCAGCGGGAGTGCGTGCTCATGAATGCCCCGTGCTGGACAGGCATCCGGGCCATCGTTACCGTCCCGAACCGCCCGTTTCCTGCTGCGCAAGGCGGGTCTTCTGTTGCATCTGCCCACCCGCACATGGCTTCATGTGTGGGCGCTCGTCCTGGGGAGGCGGTTCCGAATGGTTGCGGTTGATCTGAAGTCGCTCGTTGGTCGGCTTGACCCGGTTGTGCGGCGGCAACTCGAGGCCGCCGCGGGCCTCACTCTGTCCAGGACCCATTACAACGTCGAGATCGAGCACCTCCTGCTGCGTCTCATCGAGACCGGGGGCTCCGACCTCTCTGCGATGCTGCCGCGCCTTGGCGTCGATCCCGGCCGGGTCGCCGGCGAGATCACGCGTGCGCTCGACAAGCTCAAGACCGGCAACGCGCGCGCGCCCTCGCTCTCGCCCGATCTGGTCGGCTGGCTGCGCGAAGGCTGGATGATCGCCTCGCTCGACAACAATGCGGCCAAGATCCGCTCGGGTCACCTCCTGGCGGCGCTGCTGGCGGATGAGACGCTGTCGCGCACGGCGAAGGAGAGCGCGCCGAGCCTGGCGGCGATTCCGGTCGATCAGGTCCGCCGCAGCCTCGACAGCCTGGCGGAAGGCAGTGAAGAGTCCGCGAACGCGACGACGCTCGCCGCCGCGCCAGGCGCCGCCGGTGCCCCCGCCGCGGCGGGCGAGGCACCGCGCTCCGGCGGCCCGCTCGACCAGTTCTGCACGGAACTCGTGGCGCAGGCGAAGAGCGGCAAGATCGACCCGATCCTCGGCCGTGATTCCGAGATCCGGCAGATGGTCGACATCCTGACCCGCCGCCGCCAGAACAACCCGATCCTCACGGGCGAGGCGGGCGTCGGCAAGACCGCCGTCGTCGAAGGCCTGGCATTGCGCATCGCGGACGGCGACGTGCCGGACGCGCTGAAGAATGTGAGGCTCTACTCCCTCGACATGGGCCTGCTGCAGGCGGGCGCCGGCGTGAAGGGCGAGTTCGAGAACCGGCTCAAGGGCGTCATCGACGCGGTGAAATCCTCGCCGACGCCGATCGTCATGTTCATCGACGAGGCGCACACCCTGATCGGCGCCGGCGGCGCCGCGGGCCAGAACGACGCCGCGAA
The DNA here is from genome assembly GCA_041910415.1 of Acetobacteraceae bacterium. Classification (GTDB taxonomy): domain Bacteria; phylum Pseudomonadota; class Alphaproteobacteria; order Acetobacterales; family Acetobacteraceae; genus JAYRQX01. The sequence goes on from JAYRQX010000214.1 coordinate 6,405, forward strand.
CCTGCTGAAGCCGGCACTGGCGCGCGGCGAGATGCGCTGCATCGCGGCCACGACCTGGGCCGAATACAAGAAGTATTTCGAGAAGGACGCCGCCCTGACCCGCCGCTTCCAGGTGGTGAAGGTCGAGGAGCCCTCGCTCAACCTCGCCATGGCCATGTTGCGCGGCCTGGTCGGCACGCTGGAGAAGCATCACGGCGTCCGTATCCTGGACGAGGCGATCGAGCAGGCGGTGACGCTCTCCGCCCGCTACATC
>JAYRQX010000215.1:0-9471 GCA_041910415.1 Acetobacteraceae bacterium
CCGCACGGAACTCCAGGGCGTCCGCCAGCGCCGCGCCGCCATCGATCCGGCCATCGCGGGGCGGGAGCCGTTGCGGGCGCCCATCAACGGCGTGATCTCGACCGTCACCGCCGCCGTGGGCCAGGTAGTGGACGCGCGCGAGACCATCTTCGAGATCGTGGACCCGAGCCGCCTGTGGGTGGAGTCCGTCGCCTTTGACCCGGCAACCGCCTTCGGGAGCATCACGGCTGCCCGCGCGGCCGGGCCGGCTGGGGAGCCGCTGTCGCTGGAGTTCGTTGGGCGTGGCCTAGCCGTGCGCCAGCAGGCGGTGCCGCTCAACTTCCGTATCACGGCGCCGCCACCCGGACTTGCCGTCGGCGCGCCCGTCACGGTGTTCGCCGAGGCTGCCGGCCGGCGTGTAAACGGCATCGTGCTGCCCGCCTCCGCCGTGGTCCGGCCAGCCGAGGGCGCGCCCATTGTCTTCGAACATGCCGGCGCCGAACGCTTCGTGCCGCGACAGGTGCGCGTGGAGCCGCTCGACGGCACCCGCGTGCTGATCGCGGGCGGGATCGAACCGCAGACGCGGGTCGTCGTGCAGGGTGCCGGCCTCGTCGCCCAGGTGCGCTGAGCCATGCTGTTCAACACCCTCGTCTCGGCGAGCCTCAGGAACCGGCTGCTTGTCATCGCGGCGGCGCTGCTCGTGGCAGGTTATGGTGCCTTCGTGCTGCCGCGCCTGCCGGTCGATGTCTTCCCCGATCTCAACCGGCCCACGGTCACGCTGATGACCGAAGCCGAGGGGTTGGCCCCTGAGGAGGTCGAACAGCTCGTCACGTTTCCGGTCGAGACGGCGATGAACGGCATGCCCGGCGTGACGCGCGTTCGCTCGGTTTCCGCCGTCGGCCTGTCCATCGTCTTCGTCGAGTTCTCCTGGGGCACGGATATCTGGCGCAACCGGCAGCAGGCGGCCGAACGCCTCGCGCTGGTGCGCGAGCGGCTGCCAGCGGGCGTGACGCCGCAGATGGCCCCGGTCAGCTCCATCATGGGCGAGATCATGCTGGTCGGTCTGTCCGGCGACAGCGTCTCCCCCATGGATCTGCGCGACATCGCTGACTGGGTGATCCGGCCGCGGCTGCTGACCATTCCCGGCATCTCCCAGGTCATCCCGATCGGTGGAGAGGTACGGCAATACCGCGTCGTGCCAGACCTCGCCCGCATGCAGGCGCTCGACGTCAGCCAGGAGCAGCTGACTGCCGCCATCCGCCAGTTCGGGACCAACAGCGGCGGCGGCTATGTGGACCAGGGTGGGCGCGAATGGCTGATCCGGAACATCGGTCGGACCACGCGGCTCGAGGATCTGCGCGACGCGGTCGTAGCCTGGCGCCAGGGCCAGCCGATCCTGCTGCGCCAGGTGGCCGATGTGGACTTCGCACCGCGCTTCCGCCGGGGCGATGCCGGGCTCGATGGCCGGCAAGGCGTGATCCTCTCCGTGCTCAAGCAGCCAGGTGCCGACACGGTCGAACTGACGCGGGAGGTGGAGCGCGCGCTCGCGGAACTCCAGACCGGCATGCCTCAGGGCGTGCGCGCCGACCGCATCCAGTTCCGCCAGGCCGACTTCATCGAGCGGTCCATCGGCAATGTGGAGCGGGTGCTGGTCGAGGCGTTGGTCGTGGTCGGCCTCGTGCTCTTCGCCTTCCTGCTGAACGTGCGCACGACCGCGATCTCCCTACTGGCCATCCCGCTTTCGGTGCTGATCACGGCCCTGGTCTTCCAAATGCTGGGCCTCTCCATCAACACCATGACGCTGGGCGGGCTGGCCATCGCCATCGGCGAGCTGGTGGACGATGCGGTGGTGGACGTGGAGAACATCCTTCGGCGCCTTAGGGAAAACCGCGAGCGTGCCGTGCCGCTGCCGGTGCTGATGGTCATTGCGCGGGCGAGCCAGGAGGTGCGGTCGGGTATCGTCTACGCGACCCTGATCGTCATCCTGGTCTTCCTGCCGCTCTTTGCCCTGTCGGGCATCGAAGGGCGGCTCTTCGCGCCGCTGGGCGTCGCCTATGTCGTCTCGATCCTGGCCTCGCTGATCGTTTCCATCACCGTGACGCCGGTGCTCTGCTCCTTCCTGCTCCCTCGCATGAAGCGGCTGGAGCGCGGCGATGGATGGCTGCTGCGCGGGCTCAAGGCCGGCCAGGAACGGCTGTTGCTCTGGAGCTTCCGGCGCCCGCGATTCGTGGTCGCCGTCGCGGCGCTCGCCGTCGCCGGCGCCGCGGTGACGGTGCCGTTCCTGCCCCAAAGCTTCCTGCCGCCTTTCAACGAGGGCACGCTGACCATCAACGTCACCTTCCGCCCCGGCATCTCGCTGGCGGACAGTAGTGCGCTGGGTGCCTTCGCCGAGCGGCTGATCCTGCAGGTGCCGGAGGTGACGGGCGTTGGCCGCCGCACCGGTCGGGCCGAGCTCGATGAGCATGCCGAGGGCGTGCATTCCGGCGAGATCGACGTGGACTTGCGCCCCGGCCGGCTGCGCGCCGAGGTGCTGGCCGACATCCGCTCGCGCCTGAGCATTCTGCCGGCCGCCGTGAACATTGGACAGCCGATCGGCCACCGGCTGGACCACATGCTCTCCGGTGTTCGAGCCCAGATCGCGCTCAAGATCTTCGGGGACGACCTCGACACGCTGATCACGCTGGCCGAGCGGTTGCGGGCGCGGCTGGAGGCCGAGGTGCCGGGGCTGGCCGACCTGCAGACCGAGCGCGTGGTGCGCATCCCGCAGCTACGCGTGGCCGTGGATCGGGAGCGTGCCGCCCTCTACGGCATCTCTGCCGCCCGGCTTACCGAGGCGCTGCAGGCGCTCACGGGCGGGCAGGTGGTCAGCCAGGTGCTGGATGGGCCTCGGCGCGTGGACGTGGTGTTGCGGCTTCGCGACGAGGACCGAACCGGCGCTGCCCTGGCGGAGGCGCTGGTCGAGACGCCCGGTGGGCGCGTGCCGCTCTCGCTGCTCGCGCGCATCGAGGAGGCCGACGGGCCGAACCAGATCCTGCGGGAGAACGCGCGCCGCCGCATCGTGGTCCTGGCCAATGTCGCACCGGGGGCCGACACGGCGTCCGTCGTCGGCCGCATCCGGCAGGTCATGTCGGAGGCGGGTATTCCGCGTGGCTATTCGGCCGCGCTCGAAGGGACATTCCAAGCGCAGGAGGAGGCGAGCCGCACCATCCTGGCGCTCGCCCTCGTCTCGCTCGGCCTGATCTTCGTGGTGCTCTACTCGCGCTATCGCTCGGCCGTCCTGGCGCTGGTCATCATGGGCAATGTGCCCCTGGCGCTGGTCGGGGCGGTGGCGGCGCTCTGGATCGCCGGGCAGCCGCTCTCGGTCGCCTCGCTGGTGGGCTTCGTCACGCTGACGGGCATCGCCACGCGAAACGGCATCCTCAAGGTCAGCCACTACATTAATCTGGCGCTCCTTGAGGCCGAGCGCTTCGGTTTGGCGCTGGTGCTGCGCGGAAGTCGGGAAAGGCTCGCGCCCGTGCTCATGACCGCGCTCTCGGCCGGGCTGGCCCTGCTGCCGCTGCTGATCGGAGCCGATGAGCCTGGCAAGGAGATCCTGCACCCGGTCGCGGTAACGATCTTCGGTGGATTGCTGACCTCGACCCTGCTGGATGCGGTCCTCACGCCGCTCCTCTTCCACCGGTTCGGCCGCGCGGCCCTGGAGCGACTTCGGGCGCGCGGAACGGAAAGCGGTGTGGCCCCGGGCCGCGCCGAAGCCTACTGATCATGGAGATGATGATGACCACTCGTCGCCTGGCCCTGCTCACCATCGCTGCCGGTCTCGCCACGCCCCTGGCCGCCCAGGCGCACCTGCCTGCCGGCGCCCGCGGGCCGAATGGCGGGCAGGTACAGGACATCGGCTCCTACCACGGCGAGCTGATCGCCCGGGATGGCGAGCTGACGCTGTTTCTGTTCGACCATCGCGACCAACCGCTCGATGCCCGCAGCGCGAGCGGCACGGCGGTGGTGCTCGTCGGCAGCCACCAGCACAATGTCACCTTCGCACCACTCTCGGATGGCACGGCGCTGGTCGCTCAGGGGGACTTCCATGCCGCGGCCGGCATGCGTGTGGTGGTGCAGGTCTCGCCCCGGCAGGGCGTGGCGCGCGCGCAGGCGCGCTTCACGCCGATCCAGCAGTAGATCACCCCATCAGCGCCCATGGAACCCGAAGCGACTCAGCCCCGAAGCAGCCTCGATCCGGAGGCGCACATTCTCGTCGTCGAGGACGACGGCGAAATGCGCCACCTGATCGGTCGCCTGCTGCAGGAGAATGGCTTTCGAGTCACCGGCGCTCGCGACGGACGCGAGATGTGGGAGACGCTCGAGAACGCGCCCGTCGATCTGGTTCTACTGGATGTGATGCTGCCGGGCCGGTCAGGGATGGACCTCTGCCGCGAGATCCGTGGGAAGCGCGGCGCGGCGCTTCCGGTCATCATGGTCACTGCGCGGGGCGAGGAGGCCGATCGGGTGCTTGGGCTCGAACTCGGCGCCGACGACTACATTCAGAAGCCATTTGGGCGGCGCGAGATTGTAGCGCGCATCAGGGCTGTCCTTCGTCGCTCGCAGGCCACGCTCGTGCGGAATGAGCGATCCCCTAGCCACGGTCGGCGCCTCGGCTTCGCGGGTTGGGTGCTGGACACGGCCAGCCGAGAGCTCGCGGCCCCCACGGGTGCGGTGGTTGATCTATCGGGTGGGGAATATGACCTTCTGATTGCCTTCCTTGAACACCCGCAGCGTGTGCTCTCTCGCGATCAGCTCATGGAGTTGGCGCGAAATCGCCTGGCAGACGCGTTTGACCGCAGCGTGGATGTGCAGGTCAGCCGGCTGCGTCGCAAAATCGAACCCGTTGAGGCGAGCGCCGTGATCATCAGGACAGTACGCGGCGCGGGCTATATGTTCGTGCCGCGAGTGGATCACCTGTGAACGGCCGCTTGGCCTGGCTGTCGCGCCGCTGGCCGGACAGTCTGGCTGGCCGAACGGTTTTGGTGCTGCTGATTGGGCTCTCCGCATTTCACTTGGGCTCGATCTGGTTGCATCAGCAAGCGATCCACGGCGCGGCGGAGGAAGCCCGTGAGCGCCAGGTGGCCGAACGATTGGCCGCTGCCAAGCGTACCGTCGCGGCCCAACCTGCAGCGGAACGCGACGCGACCGCACACACCCTGTCTTCGGCGGGGCTCGACATCCACTGGAGCCCCAACGTGATTGGAGGGGTGCGATCCGGATCCCTCGACCCGCGCCTGACCGGGTTGCGCGATCGCCTCATCCGATTGGTGCCCGAACTCGGTGAACTGCGCCTCGGCTATGCAGACGAGGGGGCACATGCCAGCGGCCATTTGGTCGTTGGCGCGCTTGGCTTGCCCGATGGATCCTGGCTGAACTTCTCGGCGCCGGTCTTCTGGGCGGCACCACAGGACGCGGATCACGCTGACTTGGTCTCGCTGAGCGCCATGGCGGTCGGAATTGTTCTGGCTTCCATCCTCGTCGTGCGATGGCTTACGAGGCCCCTGTCGAGGCTAGCCGAAGCTGCCGACCGCATCGGCCAGGACGGAGCAAACCCGCCGCTGGAATTGCCGGAGGACGGGCCTCGTGAGGTACGTCATGCCGCGCGCGCGTTCAACGCGATGCGATCCCGGATCGACCAGTTGATCGCCGATCGGACCCAGGCACTGGCTGCCGTCAGCCACGATCTACGAACTCCGATCACGCGTCTTCGGCTCCGCGCAGGTTTCGTAGGGGATGCAGAGATGCAGGCGAAGATTGATGCCGACTTGGACGAGATGGAGGCGATGGTCTCCTCGACGCTCGCGTACCTGCGCGGTGACACCGAAACCGAACCTCGGAAGCGGGCGGATATCGCGGCCATGCTGCGTACGCTCGTGAACGATGCGAGCGATGGTGGCGCGCAAGCGCGTTACGAGGGCCCTTCGCAGGCCGAATTAGAATGCCACCCCCTTGCGTTGAAGCGAGCCTTCGCCAATCTCATCGGAAACGCTGTGCGTCACGGGGGGAACGCCTACGTCACGTTGCGGCAAGAAGACGGCCTAGTCGTATGCATATCGGACGAGGGCCCGGGCTTGCCCGGGGAGGAACTTGAGCGGGTCTTCGAGCCCTTCAGGCGCCTTGATGCTTCTCGGAGCAAAGTTACGGGGGGCGTTGGACTGGGCCTGACCATCGCTCGACGAGCGGTACAGGCCGATGGCGGCACGCTCTTCCTGAGAAACAAGCAGGAAGGGGGTCTCGAGGCGCGGATCTATTTGCCGCGCGGTGGATGCGCAGGTAATGCCAGCGGCAAGCCAAGTGCACAGCGTTCTGCTGCATCGTGACGGATTCGGAGCTCCGATGTCGTTAAGGGGTACGTGCGTGCCGGATCGGTAACGGCGTTCGGTATAAGCCGATGCGTGTCCCCGCATCCAACTTCATTTGCTGCCCGCCACGGGAAATCGCGGCGGGCTTTGCGTTTGTGGCCAGCGCCAGAATGCCGGCCAGATCGCCGTGCAGGTCGACGATCAGGCCCCCCTCCTCTGCGCCGGCAGCCGGCGGGTTCAGCACAATCCGGTCGACCAAGCCGCGGACCAGCTCCGCCGCCTCACCCTGACGCGACGGCTCGTTGAGCGCGTCCCGCAGGGCCGTCACCTTGACCCTGCCCCGTTGGATGCCCCCGCCCTGAGCTAGAGTCCGTCGAAGGGAGACGGATGATGAAGCGATCGAGGTTTACGCAGGAGCAGATCATCGGCGTGCTGAAGGAGCACCAGGCGAGTGCGACGGCGCCGGATCTGTGTCGCAAGTACGGGATCAGCGAGGCGACGTTCTATGCTTGGCGGTCGAAGTACGGGGGCATGGCCCAGTCGCTCGGCTCCGATCAGCGTCGCGGCCGCCTGACTGAGAAAGAGCTCGGCGGCCGGCGCCGGGCGCAGGCGCCTTCCGACGCGGCTGAAGAGGGAGAAGCGGAGTTCCGCTTCCAGCGTCGCGACCAGCCGCGACAGCGCCGGCTGGCTGGTGCCGAGTTGCCCGGCCGCCGCGGTGACCGACCCGGTATCGCGCACGGCGACCGCGGCGCGGAGCAGGCGGAGATCGAGGCGGGGGTGGGGCGACATATATCACCATGAGCATGGAATCATGCGCAGATACCCCGTTCCCGCATGATCCGCAGCCATTGCATGCTGCGCCTTCGGGAGAGAGAAGGCGAGCCATGCCGGATCAAGCCTTGGTGGCGCGCACCGGGACGCTGACGCTCCGGCGCCGGTCGTTGCTCGCCGCGCTGCCCTGCCTGCTCGCCACGCCGGCGCTCGCCGCCTGGCCGGAGCGGCCGTTGCGCATGGTCGTCGCCTACCCGCCCGGCGGCGGCACCGACATCATGGCCCGCGCCTTCGGCCAGAGGCTCGGCGAGATAACCGGTCAGCCGGTCGTCGTCGAGAACCGCAGCGGCGCGAGCGGCACCATCGGCACGCAGTCCGTCGCGCAGGCGCGGCCGGACGGCTACACGCTGCTCTTCGCCAATGGCGGCGAATTCGCCCTGAAGCCGCTCACCGATCGCAACCTGCCCTACGATGCGGAGCGCGACTTCGAATTCGTGGCCATGTGCGGCATCACGCCGGTCGTGCTGGCCGTCCACGCCAGCGTGCCGGCGGCGACGCTGGCCGAATTCCTGGCGCTGGCGCGGGCCAGGCCGGGGCAGTTGGCCATCGCGAATTCCGGTTCGCGCACCGTCATGCACCTGGGTGCGATCTTTCTCGAAAGGCGTGCGCAGGTCGAACTTGCGCACATTCCCTACCGCGGCGCGGCGCCGGCGGTGGGCGACGCTGCCGCCGGAACGGTCCAGGGGGTCGTCATGGGGCTGCCGCCGATCCTGGCGCAAGCCAGACAGGGCAGGCTCCGCATCCTCGGCATCATGACACCCAGGCGCAACAGCGCGATCCCCGACGTGCCGACGCTGGAGGAACTCGGCTTCCCCGGATTTGATCTCTCGAATTCGGTCGGCGTCGTCGCGCCGCGCGGCACGCCGGCCGAGGTGGTGGCCACCCTGAGCGCGGCGACCGTGCAGGCCATGGCCGCGCCGGAGGTCCGCCGCGTCTTCGTCGAGAACGGCGCGGAGCCGCTCGGCTACGCTGCGGAGGAGTACGCCCGCTTCCTGCAGGCCGAGCGCGGCAGGATGCGCGAGCTCGTGCGCGTGACCGGCATCCCGGCGGAATAGAGCGGCGCGCGGCCGCGCGCGTCAGGCATCATAGGCGACGCGGAAGCCGGTATGCCCGGCCGACGTGTCCGGCGTGTGCCCGACCCGCGCCGCGATGCGGTAGCGGTAGCAGTAGGAGCGGTGGCAGAGGTAGGAGCCGCCCTTCATCAGCCGCTCGCCCCCCTCCGCCGCGGTGGCGTTGCGCGCCTTCGCAGCGCGCGAGAGCGAGCGGATGCGGAAGGGGTCGGCGCACCATTCCCAGACATTGCCGCACATCTCGTGCAGGCCGTAGCCGTTCGGGGGGAAACTGCCAACCGGCGCGGTGCCCGCGAAGCCGTCTGCCGCGCTGTTGCGGCGCGGGAAGTCGCCCTGCCAGATGTTGCAGGGAAAGGTGGTGCTGTCGTCAGGCTCGGCGCTGCCCCAGGGGAAGCGCGCGCCCGGCGCGCCGCCCTGCGCCGCGTGCTCCCACTCCGCCTCGGTCGGCAGGCGGCCGCCCGCCCAGGCGGCGAAGGCGGCGGCGTCGGGCCAGGCGATGTGGATCGCCGGGTGGTCGAGCCGAGCCGCGATCGACGAGCCCGGCCCTTCGGGCGCCGACCAGCAGGCGCCATCAACGCGGTGCCACCAGGGCGTCACCTCCGGCGCGGGTGCGTCGAGACCGGGCGGGACGAAGCTGTGGAAGACGAAGGACCAGCCGAAGCGCTCGGCCTCGGTGCGATAGCCGGTGGCGGTGACGAAGGCGGCAAAGCGGCGGTTCGTCACGGCATGGCGGTCGAGTTGGAAGGCGCGCAGCGTCACCTGGCGCGCGGGTCCCTCGCCATCCACGGCGAAGACGGGGGCGTTCGTGCCGACGATGGCGGGACCGCCGGGGATGGCCACCGCCTGGCGTTGATCCCGCCCGCCCGCGCCACAGGCGTGCGGCGGTGGCGCGGACACGCCCTCCTCGCCGCGCGCCGGCACGCAGCATGGCTTCGGTGGCGCAGGTTCCGCAGTGGTCATCGTTGCCGTCCGCTCCTCTCGTACCGGCCGATGCGCCGCGCCGCGGCCTCGATCTGCCGCATCAGCCGCTCGACCGTCGGGCTGAGATAGGCCTTGCCGCGTCGGATCAGTCCGACCTGCCGCTCGAAGCCGTCCGCGGCCTCCGCCATGGCAACGGCACGATAGCCCTGGCCTTCATCGCTGCCGAGAAGGGATCGCGCGAGCAGCCGGAAGGCACCGAGTTCCAGGCTCAATTCCAGGGGCAGGGAAAGGTCGCGGACCGCCAGCACCGTCTTCGGCGGCGCGATGCC
>JAYRQX010000216.1:0-1627 GCA_041910415.1 Acetobacteraceae bacterium
CCTTCGATCCTGAAGGCAGTCTCGCGCCCGGACTTCGCATCACGGGCATAGCCGGCGATGCAATGGCGCATGACAGCGCCTTCCTCGGCGAAGTCGGCCGCGCTCACAAGCCGGGTGAAGGTAAAGCCGTCGATCTCGCAGCGCCACGGCTCGGCGAAGGACGCCGGATCGGCGTGGCGCCGCGCGTGCTCACGCGCCAGCCGGTCGTGTTCCTCGCGCAGCCGGCGCAGCGACCATGCAGGATCGGCCGAGCCGCCCATGCGGACGGTATCGCGCACCAGCATGACGGCTTCGCGCATCTGGTTGCGGTTGCAGGCGATCCGCGCCGCGACGGTGACTGCCGCCTCGCCGCTATGCGCGACCATGCCATTCACTTCGCGGAATGCCCCGCGCGGAATGTCCATGATCGTGGCGAAAGGCAACTTCGTCGTCAGCTTGATCTTCGCGCGCCACGCATTGTCGATCACGTCGCTGTGGTGGACGCGCCGCCACAGCCCCGCGCCGATGATCGCCCGGACCTCGGCCGGGGGCAGGCGGTAGGCGACGCAGATCGGGGCCACTTGCCGGATACCATCCGCCTCGGTCTGCCGGATCAGATGCCCGTGCTTCCGCATCCAGAGCCAGAGTGCACCGCTCTTGTGCCATCCGGTATCGTAGAGCCATTGCGGCTCGCGCCACACCGGCGCGTCAGGAAGGAGCGGGGTGGCGGCGTCCTTCACGGCTTCCTCCCATATACCGGCTCGCCGGGGAAAATGTCGGGGCACTGTCGGATCGCCTCACGCCCGGCGTCGGTGATCTGCCACATGGTCACGGGCCTGCCCATGCGGAACGGGGCGCCAGCGCCACCGAAGTCGTGGATGACGCCAGACACCCATCCCGCCTGTCGCAGGCTCTCCAGAGTCGCGCCTGTGCCGGCCATTGCCCTGCCTCCCTCGCGGTAGATGACAAGAAGCTCCCGCGCCATGAACGCGCGGTCCATGAGGCGCGGCTGGCGCCGGAAGGTTTGCAGGCACGCCCAGCGGAGGCGCGTCAGGGTCGGTGCATCAGTCATCCCCTCTCTCCCTTCATGGCGCGGATGGCGGCGGCGGAGCCACCAAATCCGTGCCGCTGCATCAGCATCGCCGCATCCTCCAGCGCCTTGTCGCGGGCCTCGGCAAGCTGCGCCTGTAGCGCCTCGGCGCGGTCATGCTCGGCGGCGAGGATGTAGGGCACGGCGACCACAGTCGGATCATCGGCGTCGTCTGCCGTCCAGAGCCGCCAGCCGCCGAATCCGTTGTGGACAAGGCCGACGGTTTTCGGTGCGTTGGTCATTTCTCCCACCCCTCTCTCAAGTGCCCATAGTCACGCGGCTCGGTCACTGCCTTGGCCTCGTCGCAGATGTCGCAGGTGCCCATGTGCCACGTCGCGCCATGTGGGTTGCCCTCAGGCCGTCTGCCCCATCGCTCGCCGCAGTCGGCGCATATCCAGGCGGGATAGTCAGTCATTCCGGCCTCCTTCGGCCAGTGCAGCACCGCATGATCGCCTCGTCGCTGCCGGGCAGTGGCATGGCGTTGGTGGTGGGATTGTCAGCCATCGTCGGCCTCCGGCTTCACTGGACCCGGAAGCCAGTCTGGCGGTTCCACCCCAA
>JAYRQX010000217.1:0-2396 GCA_041910415.1 Acetobacteraceae bacterium
ACCCACCGCGGCGGAGCAGGGCTACCCGAGCGTGGTGATGGGCACCTGGTTTGCCTGGCTCGCGCCCAAGGGCACGCCGCAACCGATCATCCAGGCGCTGAACACGGCGGCCAACGAGATCGTCACGGGCCCCACGCGTGACTGGCTGCTGCAACAGGGTCTCGAGATCGGCGACGGCGCCGCCGGCGGAACGCCCGGCGACCTGGCACGCTTCCTGGCCACCGAGATCGAGCGGCATGCGGAACTCGTGCGCCTGGCGAACATCACCGTGGAATAGATCAGGGCAGGACCCGCTGCGGCGCAGGGAACTGATACCTGCGGCATGAGGCTTTGGCTCGTGCCAAGGCGGCGCGTCTGAACGCCACAATCCAATACGAGCGGTCGAAGCGTTCGGCCGCTGGTATGGGCCGCTCAGCGCATCCACCGCAGCGGCGCAAGCACCAGGTCGGGAAAGATCACAAGCAGCAGCAGCACGACCACCTCCGCAATCAGGAACGGAGTTACCGCCCGGCACACCCGCCCGAGGCTCACGCCGCCCACGGCCGAGGCGACGTTCAGCACCGTGCCCACCGGTGGCGTGATCAGCCCGATCGAGTTGTTCATGATGAACAGCACGCCGAAATAGACGGGGTTGATCCCCGCTTCGCGCACCATGGGCATCAGCACCGGCGTCAGGATCAGGATGGTCGGGATGAAGTCCAGCGCCGTGCCGACGATCAGCACCAGCACCATCATCGCCAGCATCAGCGTGACGGGGTGGCCGGCGAAGGGTTCTAGCAGCGGCCGCACCTGGCCGGGCACGTCGGCGATGGTGATGAAATAGGCGGTGACCGCGGCCGCGGCGACGAGGAACATGACGGCGGCCGAGGTACGCACGGCGTTCAGCAGCACGCCGGGCAGCATGGCAGGCTTGAGCTCGCCATAGCCGAACATGCCGACGAGGATGGCATAGACCGCGGCGACGACGCCGGCCTCGGTCGGCGTGAACAAGCCGAACTTCATGCCGAGCACGATCAGCACCGGCAGGCCAAGGGCGAGCAGGCCATCCCAGAGGGCGTGCATCGTCTCCTGCCAGGTCGCGCGCGGCAGGGGTTCCACATTCTCCTGCTTCGCGACCAGCCACCAGGAGATGGCGAGGCCCAGGCCCATCAGCAGCCCCGGCACGATGCCGGCGAGGAAAAGCGAGGTGATGGAGACGTTGGCCGCGACGCCGAAGACGATGAAGCCGATGGAAGGCGGAATGACGGGGCCGATGGTGCCGCCGGCTGCCATGAGGCTCGCCGCGCGCGGCACGTCGTAGCCGGCGCGGCGCATCATCGGGATCAGCACGGCGGCGAGCGCGGCGGTGTCCGCGACGGCGGAACCCGAGAGCGAGGAGAGCAGGATGGCGGCAATGACGGCGACATAGCCGAGGCCGCCGCGCACATGCCCCACCAGCGCCAGCGCAAAGCCGACAAGGCGGCGGGAGAGGCCGCCCGCGGTCATCGCCTCGCCCGCCAGCAGGAAGAAGGGAATGGCGAGGAGCGCAAAGCTGTCCGCGGCGTTCAGCATCTGCAGCGCCACCGCCTGCGGATCGAGCGCATCGAGCTGCACCATCATGGCGAGGCCCGAGAGCAGCAGCGCGAAGGCGATGGGCATGCCGATCGCCATGCCGCCGAGCAGCACGCCGACGAACAGAAGGATCGTCATGCGCCGGGCTCCGCGAGATCGGATGGCGGTTCGGGTGGATCCTCGTTGCGGAGTGCGGAGACAAGATCGGCGATGGTGAGCACGACCATGCCGGCGCCGCAGACGACGGCGGAGGCATAGACCCAGCCAAGCGGCACGCCGGAGACCGGCGCCATGTTCGTCATGTTGAGCAGCGTCTGGCTCCAGGCGCCGCGCAGGAAGACGACGCAGCAGAGCAGCGTCAACAGGTCGGAGACGATGCGGCACGCCTGACGGCCGGCGCGCGGCAGGGCACGGGCAATGAGATCGAAGCCGAGATGCCCGCCCTGGCGCATGACGGCGAGCGCGCCGAGGAAGGTGATCCAGACGAAGAGGTAGCGGGACAGTTCTTCCGAGACGGTGATGCCGGAATCGAAGGCGTAGCGCAGCACGACATTGCCGAAGACCATGACCACCATGGCGGCGAGGGCGAGACACAGAAGACCTTCGACGACGACCAGCACGCGGTCCGTGGCGCGGCCGATCATGGGGCGGGGAGCCGGTAGGTATCGGCGGCGGTGGCGGAGAGGATGCGGCGCTGCGATTCGTCCGGCAGCGCCGCGATGATCGCGCGCATGCCGCCCATGATCTCGTCATAGGTCGCGAGCAGCCCGTCCACGGGGAAGTTGCTGGCGACCATGCAGCGGTCCGGACCGAAGAGGCGGATGGCGTCCAGCACGACGGGCGCC
>JAYRQX010000218.1:0-8875 GCA_041910415.1 Acetobacteraceae bacterium
GGCGCAGCGCGTCCAGCACCGCGCTCATCACCGTCTGCGGCGCGCCGATGGCGCCGGCCTGGCCCGAACCCTTCACACCAAGCCGGTTGGTCCTGGTCGGGATCTCGACGAGATGCACGTCGATCATCGGCAGGTCGTCGGCGCGCGGCAGCCCGTAATCCATCATGGACGCATTGGTGGGCTGTGCGCTTTCGGCGTCGTAGCCGCACTCCTCCATCAGCGCCTGGCCGATGCCCTGCACGAGCCCGCCCTGCACCTGGCTCTCGGTGAGCATGGGGTTCACGAGGCGCCCGTAATCGTCCACGGCGGTGTAGCGCCGCAGGGCCAGCGCGCCGGTCTCGGGGTCGATCTCGACTTCCGCGACCTGGCAGCCATTGGGGAAGACGAAGCGATCGATGTCGCAGATCCCCTCGGCGTCGAGCGATGCCTTGGCCTCGCGCGCCGCGGCGAGCACATCGGCGAAGGCGACGGCGCGGCCGCCGGCGACTTCATAGCGGCCATTGCCGAAGGTCAGCTCGGCGACGGTGCATTGCAGCAGCTGCGCGGCGAAGGGGCGGCCTTTCTCGGCCACCGCATCGATGGCGCGGACCAGCGCCTCGCCGCCCTGCGCGAAGGACCGCGCGCCGCCATGGCCGTTGCCGCGCGGCACGTCACGCGTGTCGGCCTGGACGAGGCGGAAATTCTCCACGTCCAGGCCCAGCCTGTCGGCGGCCACCTGCGGGAAGCTGGTCTCATGCCCCTGGCCATTGGACTGCGTGCCGATGGCGAGCGCGACCGTGCCGTCGTCGCGAAAGCGCACGGCAGACCATTCGCCGGGCGCGCCGCGCGAGGTTTCGAGGAAGCAGGCGAGGCCCAGCCCGCGCAGCCTGCCGCGCGCCTCGGAGGCCGCTTTGCGCTCAGCGAAGCCGGCGACATCGGCCGCATCGAGCGCGCGGTCGAGATTGCCGCGGAAATCGCCGCAATCGATCGGCATGCCCATCGCTGTCGTATAGGGAAACGTCGCGATCAGGTTCTGGCGGCGGAACGCGATGGGATCGCGGCCGAGACGCGCGGCGGCGAGATCCATCAGCCGTTCGGTCCCGTAATTCGCTTCCGGCTTGCCGGCACCGCGATAGGCATCCACGGGCGTCGTGTTGGTGAAGGCGCCGCGCACTTCCATCAGCGCCGCGGGAATGGCGTAGAGCCCGCCCTGCGCCGTGCCGGGCGCGTTGGTGGAACTCCCGGGCCCGCTGCCGGACATGTAGGCGCCGAGATTGGCGACCGTCTGCACATGCAAGCCGATGACCAGGCCATCCGCATCCAGCGCGAGCCGCCCTCTGGTGCGGTTGTCGCGCCCATGGCAGGTCGCGAGGAATTCTTCCGTGCGTTCCGCCACCCAGCGCACGGGCGCACCCAGCTTCCGCGCGGCGAAGAGCTGCATGACGTGCTCGGGGTACAGGAAATTCTTGGCGCCGAAGCCGCCGCCGACATCGGGGCAGACCAGGGTGAATCTGTCTTCCGGCATGTTGAAGACATGCTGCGCCAACTGGCTGCGGATCTGGTGCACGCCCATGGCCGAGGTTTCGAGGAAGAAGCTCTTGTTCGTTGCATCGTAGCGGGCGATGGAGCCGCGCGGTTCCATCGGCGCCGCCGTGACGCGGTTGTTCACCCATTCGAGCTCGACGACATGCGCCGCGCGCGCGAACGCCGCCTCCACCGCGGCGCGGTCGCCCTTCTCGAAGCGAAAGGCGAGGTTTCCCGGCGCTTCGTCCCACAGCAGCGGTGCGCCCGGTTCCAGCGCGGCGGCGCCGTCGGCGATGGCGGGAAGCGGGTCGTAGTCCACCTCGATCGCCTCGGCCGCGTCGCGCGCCTGCAGCACGGTCTCCGCCACGACGAAGGCGACGGCATCGCCGACATAGCGCACGCGGCCCTCGGCCAGCGCCGGGCGCGGGGGGACGATCATGGGCCCGATGGTCGCGACCTTCGCCACGCAGGGCAGCGGGTTCACGCCATCCGCGCGCAGATCGGCCGCGGTGTAGACGCCGCGCACGCCGGGCATGGCGCGCGCGGCCCCAGTGGCGATCGAGACGATGGTCGCATGCGCGAAGGGCGAGCGCAGCACGTAGCCATGCAGCGCGCCCGATACGGCGATGTCGTCGAGGTAGCGGCCGGTGCCGCGGAGAAAGCGGTCGTCCTCGACGCGCCGGCGCGACTGCCCGCTCTGGATGTCGTTCACGCCCTCGGCCCGAAATCTTCGAGCGGCCTGTTGTCGATGACGCGCTGATAGCCCATGCGCGAGAGGTCGAGCGTCTGGAAGCGGCCGGTCAGCATCAGCTCGCGCAGCGCGCGTCCGACAGCGGGACCGTGCTGCAAGCCATGACCGGAGAAGCCCACCGCGAAATAATAGTTCCCCAGGGTCGGCGCGCGGTCGAGCACCATGTTGCCGTCCAGCGTGCACCAGTCGTAATGGCCGAGCCAGCCGCCGCGGGCCTTGATCGCCTCGAACCCCTGGGACTGCTCGGCGAGCCAGGGCCAGAGCACATCCTCGAAGGCCGAGTGATCGAAGTCCCAGTTGAAGCCGGGCGCCTGGTCTTCCGGATACCAGCCGGTGATGAAGCTGTCCTGGTGCGGGCGGACGGAGCGGCCATTCGCGAAGCGGAGCGCGGGGAAGACCGGGAAGGGCTTTTCCGTCGTGAAGCGGAATTGCTGGCGGCGGACGGTCTCGATCGGCAGCTTCACGCCCACCATGTCGCTGAGCGGGCCGGCCCAGCAATTGGCGACGTTCAGCACGATCTCGGGCTGCAGCACCGCGCCCGATTCCAGCACCGCCTTCGTGACCTTGCCGCCGGCGGCCTCGAGCGCGGCGACGCGGTCCTTCACATAGCGCACGCCGCGCCCTTCCGCGGCACGTCGATAGTGCATCAGCGCGGCGTAGGGGTCGATCTGCCCGTCATCGGGGGAGAAGGCGCCGGCGATCACGCCGGGGAAGCTGAAGGCCGGCCAGCGGCGGCGCATCTCGTCCACGTCGTGGACCTCCACGCGGACGCCGAAGCCTCGCTGGATCTCGACGCAACCGATCAGGGCCTCCAGCTCCTCCTGCGTCTCGACGCAGTAGAGGTAGCCGATGGTCTTGTACTGCGGGTCGAACTGGACCTTGCCGCCGGTGACGGCCTTGTCGATGGCGGAATAGACCTCGACGCCCAGCAGCGACATCGCGACGTTCTCGGCAAGGGCGTGCTGCAGTCGCACGCCGCCCACGGCGCGCGGGGTGGCGGCGAATTCGTAGGTGGGGTCCGGCTCGATCACCAGCGTGTCGGCGGCATGGCCGGCGCAGGCGAGTTCATAGGCCGTGGCCGAGCCCATGATGCCGCCCCCGATGATGAGGAAGCGCGGACGAGCAGGCAGGTCCATGGCGCGGTGCTCCTTTGGTCTCCGGGAACGATGGACCGGGTTCGGGCCATGAACAAGCCGGGCCGGTTGGCGTCCCGCCCCCGCCGGGGGTAGTGTCCGGCCGTGCCGCACGCCACCCTTCCCTTCTGGCGCCGCAAGAGCCTGGCCGCGATGACGCGCGCGGAGTGGGAGAGCCTTTGCGACGGCTGCGGACGCTGCTGCCTGCACAAGCTGCGCGACGTGGACACGGAGAAGGTGGTGTTCACCAACGTCGCCTGCCGGCTGCTCACCATCGAGACCTGCCGCTGCGCCGATTACGAGCACCGGAAGAAATGGGTGCCGGATTGCGTGAAGCTGACGGCGGCGCGGATGCGGACGATCGACTGGCTGCCGCCCACCTGCGGCTACCGTCTGGTCGCGGAAGGCAAGGACCTGGCCTGGTGGCACCCGCTGGTGTCCGGCGATCCGGAGACGGTGCATCAGGCCGGGATTTCCGTTCGTGGCCGCGCATTGCGCGAACGCGATGCGGGCGACCTGGAAGACCATTGCGTGCAATGGCCCGGCAAGTGGCCGGCCAAGGCACGCCGCAACCCGAACGTGACAATAAGGACGACACCATGAAGGACGCGATCTATGGCGGCGTGAATGCCGCGGTGCTGACGGCGATGACGCCGGACCTGACGCCCGATCTGGACCGCATGGCCGCGCACAGCCGCTGGCTGCTGGCCAATGGCTGCAACGGGCTGGGCGTGATGGGCACGACGGGCGAGGCCAACAGCTTTGGCCTGCACGAACGCAAGGCGATCCTGGAAGGGCTGATCCAGCGCGGCATCCCGGCCGCCAGGATGATGCCGGGCACGGGCTGCGCCTCGCTGACGGACACGGTGGAACTCACGAAGCACGCACGCGACGCGGGCTGCCCGGGGGTGCTGATGCTGCCGCCCTTCTACTACAAGGGGCCGAGCGACGACGGTCTGTTCGCGTGGTTCTCCGAAGTGATCAACCGCGTCGGCGGCGGGGTGAAGGTCTATCTGTACCACTTCCCGCAGCAATCGGCCGTGCCGTTCTCGCTCGACCTGATCGCGCGGCTGCTGAAGGCCTTCCCCGGCACGGTGAAGGGCGTGAAGGATTCGTCGGGCGACTACGCGAACATGCTGGCGATGGTCGAAGCCTTCGCGAAGGACGGCTTCGAGGTGTACTCGGGCTCCGACGAGTTCGTGCAGAAGATCCTGGCGGCCGGCGGCGCGGGCTGCATCACCGCCGCGTCCAACGCGAACAGCCACTGGGGCGGCATCGTCTATGTGAAGCGTACGGGCGCCGAGGCCGACGCCGCGCAGGCCGTGCTGACCGCGACGCGCAAGGCCGCGACCTCCGTGCCGCTGATCCCGGGATTGCGGGAAATCATCGCGCGCAGCACGGGCGATGCGGGCTGGCGCACCATCCGCCCGCCGCACCTGCCGCTTTCGGCCGAGCAGGGCGAGAAGGTGTGGGCTGCCTGGACCGCCGCGGGCGCGATCCCGCTGCCGGGCCTGGTTGCGGCGAAGGCGGCCGAGTGATGAACGAGCCGCTGCGCTGCCGCGCCCCCGCCGTCGCGACCGTTCAGGTCGATGACGGCAATGTCCGCGTCACGCGCTGGGATTTCGAACCCGGCGCGGAGACGGGCTGGCACCGCCATGGGCTCGCCTATGTCGTCGTGCCGGTGACGGACGGCACGCTGCTGCTGGAACTGCCCGGCGGCGAGACCACGAAGGCCGAGCTGAAGGCCGGCGTCGCCTATGCCCGGCTCGCGGGCATCGAGCACAACGTCATCAATGGCGGCGAGGCGTTCCTGAGTTTCGTGGAGACGGAGCTGAAGCACCTGCCGGGGTGAGGGAGCCTCCCTCCCCTGTGAGCATCGCGAACGGGGGAGAGCCGGGGTGGGGGCATCCCCCTACGCCACTCCTCTCTTCCCCGGCAGCGTCACCAGCGCCAGCCCGGTGAACACCAGCGCCGCCGCCGGGATCGTCAGCGGCCCCGGCACCTCGCCGAAGAACAGAAAACCCCAGAACAGGCCGGTGAGGGTGATGAGGTAGCCGATCTGGCTCGTCACCACGCCGCCATGCCGCGCAAGCGATCGGAAATACAGGACGAAGGCCAGCGCGCCGATCACGCCCTGCAGCACCGGCACCAGCATCAGCGCATCCGCGGGGCCAAGCCGGAACTGCCCTGACAGCAGCGTCACGCACCACAGCAGCGCCACGCCCGACAGCGTCGCCCCTGCCGCCAGCACCAGCGCCGGCGCGCCCGGTGGCCGCAGCCGCACGCCCAGCACGTTCGATGTCGCGTAGCAGACCGGCGTCAGCATGATCATCAGCGCCCAGGGCAGCAGCGCGATGTCAGGCAGCGCGGCCCCGGGCGCCATCGCGAGCCCGACGCCCGCGAGCCCCGCCACGGTGCCCGCGATGCGCCGCCGCGTCATCCCCTCCATGCCCAACAGCGCGACCGCCACCACGGTCACCAGCGGCGAGATCGGGATGACCAGCGCGAAGAATCCCGCGGGCACGTGGCGCAGCGCGGTCATGGCGAAGAAATTCGGCAGCATCAGCCCGAACAGCCCGCCTGCCAGGTAATGGCGCAGATAGGGCCGTGTCAGCGGCAACCGCTCGCCGCGGAACAGGATCACGCACAGAAGAATCGCGCCGCTGATCGTGCCCATGCAGGTCGCGACCGTCAGCGGCGTCCAGCCCGACTGCACCAGCAGCTTGGCCAGCGCCGGCGTCAGGCCCCAGATCGTGCCGAGCAAGGCAAGGGTAGGCAGCGCGGAGCCCATGCGTCCTCGTCCGTTCCGCAACGCGTCGTGTCAAGCGGTTGAAAAGTGCCGGCGTCACGCGGCAGTGTGCGACGCATGTCCTTCTCCGATTCGCAAGAGCCCGAAACGGTCACGCTGCGTCCCGGCGTCCTCGGCGCCGCGGTCGAGTGTCCCGTGGTGTGGCGGCGCTCGGCCCGCGCGCGCCGCGTCTCGCTGCGCATCGATCCGCGGGAGGCGAAGGTCGTCGTCACGCTGCCGCCGCGGCAGGGCCGGCGCGCCGGCATGGCGCTGCTGACGACGCATGCCTCCTGGGTGATGCAGCGCCTGGCGGGCCTCGCGCCGGCGGTGCCCTTCGCACCCGGCACCGACGTGCCGCTGGGTGGCGCGATGCATGTGATCCGCCACGATCCCCGCGCGCGCGGCGGCGCCTGGCTGGAGCCGGGCGCGATCGTCGTGACCGGCGCGCCCGAGTTCCTCGCCCGTCGCGTCGCCGATTTCCTGCGCGCGGAAGCCAAGCGCCGCATCGCGACCCTGGCGCAGAAGCATGCCGAGGCGCTGGGCGTGAAGCCGCGCGCTATCCGCATGAAGGACACCAACTCCCGCTGGGGCTCCTGTGCGCCGGACGGCATCCTCGCCTTCTCCTGGCGGCTCGTCATGGCGCCGGACTGGGTGCTGGACTACGTCGTGGCGCATGAGGTCGCGCATCTGCGCGAGATGAACCATTCCGCGCGCTTCTGGGCGCATGTCGCGGCGCTGACGCCGCACAAGGACGACGCGGTGGAGTGGTTGCGCGATCACGGGCCGGCGCTGCTGCGCGTCGGCTGATCCGGGCGGCACACCTTCCTTTCCCCGGCCGCGATGACCACTCTATGCTCGGCATGGAGTGGAGGACGGACCCATGAAGGCTGTCGGCTACACGCATTGCCACCCGATCGACCATGACGCGGCATTGATCGACCTCGACCTGCCGGCGCCTCACCAGCCGAAGGGGCACGACCTGCTGGTCGAGGTGCGCGCCGTCTCGGTCAACCCCGTGGACACCAAGGTGCGCCGGCGGGACGACCCGGTCGGCGAGCCCAAGGTGCTCGGCTTCGACGCCGCCGGCGTGGTGCGCGCCATCGGCCCGGACTGCAAGTTGTTCGGGCCGGGCGACGAGGTGTTCTACGCCGGCGTGGTCACCCGCCCCGGCAGCAATGCCGAGCAACAGTTGGTGGACGAGCGCATCGTCGGTCGCAAGCCCAGGACGCTCTCCTTCGCCCAGGCCGCGGCGCTGCCGCTGACGTCGATCACCGCCTGGGAAGGGCTTTTCGACAGGCTCGGCATCGCGCGCGGCCCGGACTCGGGCAAGGGCAGCGCGCTGCTCGTCCTCGGCGGCGCCGGCGGCGTGGGGTCCATGGTGATCCAGCTCGCGCGCGCGCTGACCGGGCTGACGGTCGTCGCCACCGCCTCCCGCCCCGAGACGCGGGCCTGGTGCGAGCAGCTCGGCGCGCACCATGTCGTGGACCACACGGGCGACATCGCCGCGCAGATGAAGGCTCTCGGCCTGAAGGGGGCGCAGTATGTGTTCTCGACCAACACCAACGCGCACAACTGGGCGCAGATCGTCGAGGCGGTGGCGCCGCAGGGCAAGGTGCTGCTGATCGAGAGCACGGCGCAGGTGGATGCGCGCGACGTCATGCGCAAATCGGTCTCGATCCATTGGGAGCTGATGTTCACGCGCCCGATGTTCGGCACATCAGACATGATCGAGCAGCACCGGCTGCTGAACGAGGTCGCGGCGCTGCTCGACGCGGGCCGGCTGCGCGGCACGGCGACCAGGACGCTGGGCACCATCAATGCGGCGAACCTGCGTGCCGGCCATGCGATGGTCGAGGCCGGGCGGATGATCGGGAAGGTGGTGCTGGAAGGCTTCTGAACGTGCCCCCGCCCCGCCGCCGGTTCCTGCAGGCCGCGCTGGCATTGCCCGCGCTCGGCGCCTGCGCGCCCGATGGCGGGGGGACGCCCGCGCCGCACAGCACGCAGGCCGACATCGCCTATGGCGCGCATGTCAGGCAGACGCTCGACCTGCACACGCCGCGCGACATGCGCGCCGATGCGCCGGTGCTGATCTGGTTCCATGGCGGCGCCTTCCACGCCGGCAGCAAGGATCGCCAGCGCTATGTGGGCGAAGCCTTCTGCTCGCGCGGCATCGCGACCGTCCAGGCGAATTACCGCCTGATGCCGGACGTGCCGCTCTCCGCGGTGCTGGAGGACGCGGCGCGCGCCACCGCCTGGACCGGCGGCGAGGGACAACCCCTGCTGCCGAGCGGCCCGCGCGTGGTGATCGGCCATTCGGCCGGCGCCTTCCTGGCGGTGCTGCTGGCGCTCGATCCGCGCTGGCTGAACCGGGCGGATGGCGCGCCGGTGGCCGGCGCGATCGGGCTGGCAGGCTCCTACGACCTGGCGCTGCGCGGACCGCTGCTGTCCACGCTGTTTCCGGTCGGCAGGGGCCAGCCAGACCCGATCGCCTTCGCCGGGCAGCCCGGCCCGCCGCTGCTGCTGCTGCATGGCCGGCGGGACGTGGTGGTGCCGGCCTATCAGAGCGAGCGGCTCGAGGAACGGCGCCGCGCCGCGGGGCAGCCGGTGCGGCTCGCGCTCTATCCCGATCTCGCGCACATGACGCTGCTCGGCGCACTCGGGCAGCGCGGCCGCCGCAGCGCGCCGGCCGTGCTGGACGAC
>JAYRQX010000219.1:0-1583 GCA_041910415.1 Acetobacteraceae bacterium
ATGCGCTGGCCGCGCTGATCCGCGCCAATGGCGGCGATCCCGTCGTGCTGCCCATCGCGCCGGACGACAGCGCCGCCATCGCCGAGGTGGCCGCCACCGTCCATGCCTTCGACCTGCTGGTGACCACCGGCGGCGCGAGCGTGGGCGAGCACGACCTCGTGCAGTCGGCCCTGGGGCCGGAGGGATTCGAACTCGGCTTCTGGAAGATCGCCATGCGGCCGGGCAAGCCGCTGATCTGGGGCCGGCTCGGCCAGACGCCGTTGCTGGGGCTGCCGGGAAACCCCGTGAGCGCCCTCGTCTGCGGCATCGTCTTCCTGGTGCCGGCGCTGGCCGCCCTGTCGGGGCTGCCGGCCACGGGGTTGCGGACGGAGCCTGCGCGGCTGGGCGCGCCGCTCAAGGCCAATGACCGCCGCGCGGACTATCTCCGCGCGACGCTCGGCACCGATTCGGCCGGGCGGATGGTCGCGACCGCCTTCCCGGCCCAGGACAGTTCCATGATGGCGACGCTTGCGCGCGCCGATGCGCTGATCCTGCGCGCACCGCACGCCGAAGCCCTGCCGGCGGGCGCCGAGGTGCCGGTCATCCGGCTCGATCTCCTCGGTCTGTAGGCGCGCCCAGGGACGTTCCCTGTGGAAAACCGTTGACGCGAACGATGGAACCTTTCTAGAACACGCGGGTCGGTTGCCGGTTTGTTCTGCACCTCCCGGCGGAGTGCCCCGGCGTATGCAACCGCGCCCTGTCCTGCCCTCCCCCGGGGCGGGCCCGGGCGCGCGAAAGGAACGCCATGCTGACGCGCAAGCAGCACGAGCTGCTGATGTTCATCGACCGCCATCTGCGGACCACCGGGTTCTCGCCCTCCTTCGAGGAGATGAAGGAGGCGCTGAAGCTGCGCTCCAAATCCGGCATCCATCGCCTGATCACCGCGCTCGAGGAGCGCGGCTTCATCAGCCGCCGCGCCCATCGGGCCCGGGCGCTGGAGGTGCTGCGCCTGCCCGACACCCACGCGCCACGCGCCGGCGGGATGGCGCCGCCGCGGCCGGAGGCGGCCTTCGCACCCAACGTCATCCGGGGCAATTTCGCCTCCAACCTGGCCGGAGCCAAGACGGCGAACGACGCGACGGCGGTGCAGTTGCCGCTCTATGGCCGCATCGCCGCCGGCCTGCCGATCGAGGCGCTGCGCGACAATGGCGCGCAGGTGGACGTGCCGGCCGCCATGCTCGGCGGCGGCGAGCATTACGCGCTCGAGGTCGCGGGCGATTCCATGGTGGATGCCGGGATCCTCGATGGCGACACGGTGCTGATCCGGCGCTCCGACACGGCCGAGAACGGGTCCATCGTGGTGGCGCTGGTCGATGAATCCGAAGTCACGCTGAAGCGGCTCCGCCGGCGCGGCAACTCGATCGCGCTCGAAGCCGCCAACCCGCGTTACGAGACGCGCATCTTCGGGCCGGACCGCGTGAAGGTGCAGGGCCGGCTGGTGGGCCTCATCCGGCGCTACTGATCGCATCCGGCGCGGGCGCGTCCCTGCGCGCTTCGAGCCGTGCGCGGATGCGGGCGAGCCCAGCCCCAGCGGCGATGCGCGG
>JAYRQX010000220.1:0-3325 GCA_041910415.1 Acetobacteraceae bacterium
ATGGGCCTTTCCGACATGGAATGGTTCGCCGGCCTGACGCGGGAGGCGCAGGTCGCCGCCCGCCACAACAGCCGCTATGGCCAGCGCGCGGCGGTCGCGGCCGGCACCGGGCTGGCGGTGCTCTCGCGCTTCATGGGGGACCCGGCGGGGCTGGTGCGCCTGCCCGCGCCAACCGCCCCGCCCGAGCGCGACATCTTCCTCGCCGTGCACCGCGACATCAGGCACATGCCGCGCATCCGCGCGGTGACGGACTGCATCGCCGCGACGGTGCGCGCAGCGGCGGGGCGGCTGGCGCCGGAGGATTGAAGGCAGTCGGGGGCGTGAGCTCCCCCGGTGCACCTCTTGCCGAACTCCGGAACGAGCGGAGGACATTGGCGCCGGCCGAGGCCTCCTCCTGGAAGATCATGGCGCCGCCAGCCCGCAGGGGCGTCATGAGATTGCCTGCGAGTTCGATTTCGGGCTCCCCGTCGGGTTCGTCCGGCGGTGCGACGACCGGCTTGTCGATCAGGTTTTCGATGTTCCGCTCGATCGCCCGCAAGGCCCGCACGCGCGCCGCTGCGCCAGCCGGTTCCACTCCGCGGCGTCGTCGGCAAAGATGCGTCGCACGACGGCGGCTTCGACAGGGTCGATCTCCCGCAGGCCGCGCTCGGGCTCGCCATTGGCGGTCAGCCGCTCCGGCGCCTCGTCCGCCATCCTGGTGGTCAGGAACCGCCGGAACGCACGGGGCAGCGCAGCTCGATCATGATGGCGAGCGCGACGCCGGCGCGCCAGCCGCCCTCCTTCACGTCGCCCGCCGTCACGGGGGCGGCGGCCTCCTCGAACACGGCAGTCGGGGCCACGGGGCACATCGCCGCCGTGCAAAACCGTATCAAGATTCCGCAGCGTGACCGGCGGTTCGGTTTCGGACGCAGCGATCGCGCTAGGTTCATCGTGCCGCCGGCCAGCAGGTGCGTGCAGCCCGGGATGCCGCCGCGTAGAGATCAGAGGAGCACCATGTCGAAGAAGCGCAAGGACGGGAAGCACAAGGCCGAGAAGGACCAGGTCTTCAAGCCGGACGGCAAGCTCGCTCGAAAGGCTTACGAAGCACAGCTCTACGACCTGCATGTGGAACTCGTGAAACTGCAGCGATGGGCGCAGGAGACGGGTGCCAAGGTCTGCATCGTCTTCGAGGGCCGCGACACCGCCGGCAAGGGCGGCACCATCAAGGCGATCACCGAGCGCGTGAGCCCACGCGTCTTCCGGGTGATCGCGCTGCCCTCGCCGACCGAGCGCGAGAAGTCGCAGATGTACATCCAGCGCTACCTGCCGCATCTGCCCGCGGCCGGCGAGATCGTGATCTTCGACCGCAGCTGGTACAACCGCGCGGGCGTCGAGCGCGTGATGAGCTTCGCCTCCGACGACCAGGTGAAGAAGTTCCTCGAGATGACGCCGGCGGTGGAGAAGGCTGTTGTCGCGTCGGGCGTCATCCTTCTGAAATACTGGTTGGAAGTGAGCGAGGAGGAGCAGACGAAGCGCCTGCAGGCCCGCATCGACGATGGGCGGAAGGTGTGGAAGCTCTCGCCCATGGACCTGAAGTCCTACAGCCGGTGGTACGACTATTCCCGAGCGCGCGATGCGATGTTCGAGATGACCGACACGTCCTGGGCGCCCTGGTATGTCGTGCATTCCGACGACAAGCGGCGTGCGCGGCTGAACCTGATCCGCCACCTGCTCCGTCACATCCCCTACAAGGCGCCGAAGCGCGAGAGCTTCGAACTGCCCAAGCGCCAGAAGCGCGGCGACTACGTGGAGCCCGATTATCCCTTCAAGGTGATCGCCGACACGGTCGGTGCCCCCGCGGCGCCGGCCGAGCCGGCCCGCTGAGAGCGGTGCGGCCGCACCGGTACGGCCGGTGCTGGCGGTACCGGCGCGGGCCGAGGTGGC
Source organism: Acetobacteraceae bacterium (assembly GCA_041910415.1). Lineage (GTDB taxonomy): Bacteria > Pseudomonadota > Alphaproteobacteria > Acetobacterales > Acetobacteraceae > JAYRQX01. The sequence goes on from JAYRQX010000220.1 coordinate 1,924, forward strand.
GTTCGGGCAGGGCGTCACCGTCACCGGCAGCGCGCGGCTCCTCGACGACTGCGCGTTCCGCGGGATCAGCCAGACCCGCGGGCGCCCGGTCGGTCGCGATCCTGACCGTGATCGCGGCGACTACCGTCGTCGGTACGGCGACCCGTGCACAGGATATCGAACCGCGTGCCTATTCGAATGCGCCAATCGGCACCAATTTTCTGATTGCCGGCTACGCCTTCTCCAGCGGCGCATTGTCGTTCGACACGCTGCCGCTGACCGATGCACGGTTGCACACCAACATGCTGGCCCTGGGCTACGTCCACACCTTCGGCGTCCTCGGCATGGCGGCCAAGGTGGACGTGCTGGTGCCCTATGGATGGTTGAACGGCACGGCGAGCACCACGGCGAGGACCTGCAGCGCGGTGCCGAACCAGGCGCGGATGACCCGCGCGAAGAGCATGGCGAGCCAGTCCGGCAGCAGGATCACCAGGACCATGGCCTTGGCCGCCAGCTCTTCGCCCGCCAAGGTCATGAACACGACCGTTGCTGCGATGCCATGAGGAGTGACGAGGGTGGGGAACCGCAAGACCACAGCGGCGGAACCGGGGCAGGCGGATCCGCAGCGTCATGGCTCGACCCGCGTCCAGCCCTCGCCCGGCTCGAAGATCCGAATGCGCCGGGCGAGCGCGTCTGTTTGGGGTCCGAGATTGGCCTGGTACACCGCCCCCTGCTGGTTCACCGCAAAAGTCATGATGCCGCTGACATTGTGGCGCGCCGGCCAGGCGATGACGGCGAAGCCGCCGATCATGCGTCCGTTCAGCACGTAGTCCGCGGCACCGCCCGGGGCCGAGGGGCCCTGTCCTTCCAGGATGCGGAAGTAATAGCCGTGGAAGGGCTGGGGCCGGCCATCCGCGGCGGTGCGATAGCCGCCCGCGCTCGCGGCCGCGGCGAGCGGACCGAGCGGACTTTCGGGCTCGCCGGGTGCGGATTCCCAGTAGAGGCCATCGCGTTGACCTGGGCTGCTCCAGAAGCGTCTGGCATAGGCAGGCAGGCCCTGGGATCGGGGTTGCATTGCGCGAAAATCGTCCTGCGCGTCCGCAATGGCGAGCAGTGCCTGTACCGCGTCCAGCTCGTTCCGGCCGATGCGGCGATCAATCAGCTCCTGCGCGCCCGCACGGCTGTCGAAGCGCCAGCGATTGCGCTCTTCTCGGATCGGGAACGGGAACGGCCAGTTGTCCGGACCGACGACCAGCCGCGCCTCGCCAGCGCCGGTGCGCCGGATCTCGTGCCGCGTGTCGAAAGCAGCGAGGAAGCGTTCGCGTGCCGCGCGATCCGCGACCGGGTCGCCCGATCGCAAGGCTGTCGCGGAGCCAGCCCCGAGGATGGCGACGACGCGCCCGGCACCGGGGTCGGCGCGCAA
>JAYRQX010000221.1:0-3445 GCA_041910415.1 Acetobacteraceae bacterium
ATCCTGGTCGGACCCCTCGATCGCGTCGCATCAGGCAAGCGTGTGCGGCTGCTGTCGGGTCAGGAACGCCACAACCATCCGCGCGGCGAGCCGACGCCGTTGCGCGGCGGCTGGGAGCTGTTCCGCGACGCGCTCTATGCCGAAGCCTCGCGCGGACCGGACGAGATGGATCTCGTCACCGCCTATGACGACTACCCGATCATGGTCGCGATCCAGCTCGAGGATCTCGGCTTCTGCGGGAAGGGCGAGGTCGGTCCCTTCCTCGCCCGGCGCCGCATGACCTGGGACGGCGACTTCCCGCTCAACACCGGCGGTGGCCAGCTCTCCTGCGGCCAGACCGGCGGCGGCGGCGGCATGATCGCGCTGACGGAAGCCGTGCGGCAGCTGCGCGGCGAAGGCGGCGCGCGGCAGGTGGCGAAGGCGCGGCACGCCCTCGTCTCCGGCTACGGCATGGTCGCCTATGGCCATGGCCTCTCCACCAGCGCCCTGATCGTGGGAGCCGCCTGATGCCCGTGCCGGAACGCCCGCAGCCGCGCGAGACACCGACCAACGCGCCGATGCTCGCGGCCTGGCGGGACGACGCCGCGCTCGCCCTGCAGCGCTGCACGGACTGCGCGCAGGCCTTCTTCTACCCGCGCGCGCTCTGCCCGCACTGCCATGGCACGCGTTTGCGCTGGTTCCGCGCGACAGGGCGCGGGCGCATCGAATCCTTCAGCCGCATCCATCGCGGCCTGCCCGCCGCCTTCGCGGCGGAAGCGCCCGTCGTGCTGGCGGAGATCCGGCTCGAGGACGGTGCCTCGATGATCGCGCGCGTCGTCACGGCGACGCCGGAGGACATCCGGTCCGGCCAGGTCGTGCGCCTGCTGCCGCGCGAGCGGGCGGCGCATTTCGCGCTGCCGACCTTCGAACCGGACTGAGGCCGCGGCATGCGGCGCGACCTTCCTCTCAACCCCGCCGCCCGCCGCCCGGGCGAGATTCTCGACGCCCTGGCCGAGCAGTGTGTTGCCATCGAGGCCACGCCGCTCGCGCCCCATATCGGCGCCCTGTTCGACTGGGCGGTGGAACGCTTCGCCGAACGCATCCTATGGGTGCCCGCCGATGGCGGAGACGCGCTGAGCTACCGGGTCTTCGGCGCGCAGGTGGCCCGCTGCGTCGCGGCATTGCAGGCGCTGGGCGTGCGCCGCGGCACGCATGTGGGCGTCATGCTGCCGAGCGTGCCGGCGCTGGCCATCACCTGGATGGCGCTGGCGAAGCTCGGTGCGGTCTTCGTCCCGGTCAACACGCGCTACACCGCCCGCGAGCTCGATCACCTGCTGCGCGAAGGCGACGTCGCGCTGCTGGTCGCCGACGCGGCCTTCCTGCCGCTGCTCGGGCCGCGCGAGGATGGCAGCGCATTGCCGCTGCCGCACGCGCGCGTCGTGCTGTACGGCGCAGCCCGCGCCGGATACGCGGGCGAATGGCACGACCTGCTCGCCACGGCCTGCGAAGGGCCATTGCCGCCAGCGCCCGATCCCGATGCGCTGATGACGCTGCAATTCACCTCGGGCTCCACCGGCGCACCCAAGGCCTGCATGCTGACGCATCGCTACTGGGTGATCATCGGCCTGGTGCGCTCGCACCAGGGTCCGCCGGTCGAACGCATGCTGATCGACATGCCCTTCCACTACATGGGCGGACAATGGCGCTTCCTGATGGCGCTCTATCTCGGCGCCACGGCCGTGGTCGCAGGGCAGCAGAGCCTGACGCGGCTGTTCGACCGGCTGCTCGCGCACGGCATCCAGTTCTGCTCGGTGACGCCGGCGCTCGCCAAGCAGGCGCTCGATCCGCGTCGCGGCGCTCTTCGGCTGCGCTGGGCCGGTACCATGGCTCTGCCACGCGACCTGCACGCGCCATTGGAAGAGCAACTGGGCGGCGCGCCGGTACGCGAGATGTACGGCCTCACCGAAACCGGCGCCGCGCTCGCCATGCCCGTCGCCGTGGACTGGATGACGGGCGGCGGCGCCTGCGGCCTGCCGGTGCCCTTCCGCAGGCTGCGCATCCTCGACGCCGACCGCCATGAGGTGCCGGCGGGCGGGACCGGCGAGCTCTGGATTGCGGGCGACGGAGTGATGCCGGGCTATTACCGGAACGACACCGCCAACGCAGCCGCCTTCGACGGGCGCTGGTTCCGTACCGGGGACCTGCTGCGGCGCGACGCCGATGGCTTCCACACCGTGCTCGGCCGCATCAAGGACGTGATCCGCCGCAATGGCGAGAACATCTCGGCGACCGAATTGGAATCCGTGCTGAGTGCCATGCCCGGCGTGGTCGAAGCCGCCGCGATTCCCGTGCCGGACGACCTCCGCGGTGAGGAAGTGAAGATCTGCCTGACGCTCGGCCAGGGCATGACCCGCGGCGACGTGCCGCCCGAGCAGGTGATGCACTACTGTCGCGACCGCCTGGCCCGCTTCAAGCTGCCCCGCTACATCGCCTATCTGCCGGAAATGCCGAAGACGCCCTCCGGCAAGATCGCCAAGCAGGCGTTGCGTCCCCCCGGTGCCGATCTGCGGCTGGGCAGCTTCGATGCCGTGGACGGCGTCTGGCGATGACCGCGAAGAAGCGCTGATCGGATCGCGTCGTGGGATATCAATGGAATTTCGGCACTGTCCTGAGCTACGCCCCGCTCATCGGGAGCGGCGTCGTCGTCACCCTGGCGTTCACGCTCGGCACGATGCTGGTCGGGATGGTGCTGGGCCTCGCGATCGGGATGGCGCGGCTTTCGCGGCTGTGGATCGTGACCCTGCCGCTGATGGCACTGGTCGAAGTCTTCCGCTGCACGCCGCCCCTCGTCCAGCTTGTCTGGTTCTACTACGCCCTGCCCGTGCTGCTGGATGTCCAGATCCCGGGCATGATGGCGGCGGCGCTGGTGCTGTCGTTCTACGTCGGCGCGTTCTATTCGGAGATCTTCCGCGCCGGCATCGTCTCGATCGAAAGGGGCCAGTGGGAAGCGGCGCGCGCGCTCGGGCTCGGCTTCTGGACGATGATGCGCAAGGTCATCCTGCCGCAGGCGTTCCGGCGGATGGTGCCGCCGTTCATGAACCAGACCGTGATCCAGCTGAAGACGACATCCCTGGTCTCGACGATCGCGGTGCCGGATCTTCTCTACAACGGGTCGCTGATCACGGCGGAGACGTACCGCCCGCTGGAGGTCTACACCGTGGTTGCCGTCATCTACTTCATTCTGCTGTTCCCGGCGACGCGCGCCGCGCAATGGTATGAGCGGCGGCTTGGCAGCAAGACCGCGTGATACCAACGGTCGAGTGCTTCGACCGTTGGTATTCATCTTTGCTGACCCTCATGCGCGTCATGCCGCAGGCATGCGTTCCGCATGACGCGCAAACCTCCGGTTTGCTTGGCTCGCCGGACCGTCATGCCGAAGGCATGCTGTCCGCATGACCGGCGGATC
>JAYRQX010000222.1:0-6016 GCA_041910415.1 Acetobacteraceae bacterium
GGCAGCGCCTCCCCGAACAGCATGGCGGCGACGACGGCGGAGAGCGCGGGCGCCGTGCCGCGCATGATCGGGTAGGCGAGTGCGACCGCGCCATGGGCATAGGCCTCGGCGACAAGGCCGAAATAGACGACGTGGATCAGGCCCGAGGCGATGATGTAGGGCGCGGACGCCGCGTTCACGGCCGGGAAGACCAGCAGCAGCACGGCGGAGACCAGCGCCGCGCCGCTGACGACCATCGCCATTTCGCGCCGGCGGTCCTTGGCGCCGCGCACGGTGACGTTCCACACCGCATGCAGCGCCGCGCCCAGCAGGACGACGGCGAAGACGGTACCCGAGAGCATCAGTGCGCGGGGAGCCGTCCCGCGTCGCGGCGCTGTTCGAACGCCTTGGCGTGGATGTAGGCGGCCTCGTGCAACTCGTCCGGCACGCCGGCGCGGCGCGCGGCGGCCAGCAGAAAACCGAGGATGTGGTCGCTCTCGATCCGTCCGCCGGATTCGAGGTCGCGCAGCATGGACGTCGCGTAAGCGCTCTTCGGATCGGAGAATGTCTTCGTGTACTCGGCCTCGAAGCTGTCGCGCACGGGATGGCCGTGGGCCGCTGCGATCTGCATGTTGCGCTTCAATGCGCGCAGCATGAGCTCGACGCCGCCGGGCGCGCGCGCGATCTCGCCGACATTGGCGCGCATCAGCACGGTGCAGACGGCGCTGGTGCCGAGATGCGTCAGCTTTTCCCACATCCGCGCCATGATGTCGGGCACGGCTTCGGCGATCATGCCCTGCGCCCTGTCGCAGAGGGACTTCAGCGCGCGCACGCGGTCGGACATCGTGCCGTCCACCTCGCCGAAGGTGAGCCAGCGCCAGTCGTTCAGGTGGCGGATGGTGCCATCGGGCGCCAGCGTCGCCTGGATCTTGGCGAGCCCGCCCAGCACACGGTCCGTGCCGAAGGCTTTCGACAGTGTCTCCACATGCGCGAGGCCGTTCAGCACCGGCAGGATCGCGGTCCGCGTATCCACCGCGGGCCGGATGGCCGCGATCGCATCGTCGAGGTCGTAGGCCTTGCAGGTGAGCAGCACGACATCATGGCCGGGCTTCGCATCCTCGGCCGTCACGGTCTGCACGGGCGACCGGAAGGCGCCGAACGGACTTTCGATCACCAGCCCGTCATGCGCGAGCTGTGCCTGGCGCTTCGGCCGCACGAGGAAGGTGACCTCCGCACCCGCCTCCAGCAGCCGCCCGCCGTAGTAACCGCCAAGCGCGCCGGCGCCGAGCACGAGAATCCGCATGGCCATCTCCTCCGGCACGTACCCTGCCATGGCAAGGGGCCGCGCGCGATTCCGGATGACCGGGCGGCTCGTCCGGCCCTAGACTCGTGGCCAAGAAGAACCGGGAGGATCCTCATGTCGCTTCGCTGCCGCCTTGCCCTGCTGCTCTCCGCGCTCGCGCTGCCCGCCGCCGCGCAGCCGGCAAGGGAGGTGACGATCGGCCTCGGCGCGCCGCCGGCAAGCTTCGATCCGCATTTCTTCGCCCACTCGCCTTCCTTCATGGTGCAGCAGCATGTCTTCGAGCCGCTGGTCTGGCGCGACGAGCAGAGCCGCACCATCGCGGCCCTCGCCCAGCGCTGGGAGATGCTGCCCGACGGCCTCGGCTGGGATTTTCATCTGCATCCGGATGCGCGTTTCTCGGACGGCCAGCCCGTCACCGCGGCCGATGTGGCGGCGACCATCGCGCGCCTGCCCGACGTCGCGAACAGCCCGGGGCGGCTGACGATCTATACCCAGGGCATCACGGGCGTGGAGCAGGTCGGTCCGCACACCGTAAGGCTGCGGACCGCCGGTCCCTCGCCGCTGCTGCCGGAAAACATCCCGCCGCTGATGATCGTGCCGGAGCGCATCGCGCGGGAAGCGCAGACCAGCGACTTCAACAGCGGCCGCGCCGCGATCGGCAGCGGGCCGTTCCGGCTGGTGCAGTATGTCCAGGGCGAGCGCGTGGTGCTGGAGCGCAACCCCGCCTGGCGCGGCACCGCATCGCCCTTCTCCCGCGTGACGATCCGCATCATCGCCAATGACAGCGCGCGCGTCGCGGCGCTGCGCGCGGGCGATGTGCAACTGATCGAGATCGTGCCGCCGCGCGATGTCGCGATGCTGGAACGCGACCCCAATGTCGCGGTCTGGCGCAGCCCGGGCACGCGGCTGATCTATGTCGCTCTCGACCAGGACCGCGACAGCCCGCCCGGGGTCACGGACAATGACGGCCGGCCCGTGACGCGCAATCCCTTCAAGGATGTGCGGGTGCGCCATGCGCTTTCCATCGCGATCGACCGGGAGGCGATCCGTCGCCAGGTCATGGAAGGCGAATCGGTGCCGGCGGGGCAGTTGCAGGCGGTGGGCCTCGGCGTCGCCGATCCCGCACTGGGGCCGCCGCGCTTCGATCCCAACCGCGCGCGCCAGCTGCTGGCCGAGGCAGGGTGGGGGCAGGGCTTCCAGCTCACCCTCTCCGGCCCCAACGACCGCTACGTGAACGACGACCGCATCCTGCAGGCGATCGCGCAATACTGGCAGCGCATCGGCGTGCGCATGCGCGTGGATGCGATGCCGTCCACGGTCTTCTTCCCGCGATCCTCCCAGCGCGCCTTCGGTGCGGCGATGACGGGTTGGCAGAGCAGCGCCTACGAGCCCAACAACATCTTCGCGCCCATGCTGCTCACGCAGGATCGCGCGCGCGGCTGGGGCACGGTGAACCGGCACGGCTATTCGAACCCGCGGCTCGACGCCGTCTATTCCCGCGCCGTGATCAACCTGAACCAGGAGGCGCGCATCACGCTATGGCGGGAAGCGACGCGCATCGCCATGGAGGACGAGGCGGTGATGCCCATCCACCACCAGGTCAACATCTGGGCGACGCGGCGGGGGCTCACCTATCGCCCGCGGTCGGACGAATACACGCTGACGACCTCGCTCAGCATCACGCCCTAACGGGCGCGGCGGAGAACAAACAGCCCCTGCTCGCCGAACAGGTTGGCGAGGCGGACATGGCGCGTCCAGGGTGCCTTCAGCCCCTTCTCGTCCACCGCCATCCAGCGCACGACCTCGTAGCCGTCGAGCGCGCAGAGGGCGAAGAAGTCGCTGATGGTGCAGGGGTGGATGTTGGGCGTTTCGTACCAGGGCCGGCTGAACACCTCGGTATCCGGCATGCGGCCGGTCACCGTGAGCCGCCAGCGCACCTGCCAGTGGCCGAAATTCGGGAAGGACAGGATGGCGTGCCGCCCGATGCGCAGCATCTGGCGCAGCACCTCGCGCGGTTTTTCCACGGCTTGCAGGGTGCGCGACAGCACGACGTAATCGAAGGCGCCGTCGGGATAGAAGGCGAGATCGTTGTCGGCGTCGCCATGGATCACCGCGAGGCCGTTGGCGACGGCCTTCGTGACCTCGGCCATGTCGATCTCGATGCCACGCGCATCGGCGTTCTTCTCGCGCGCCAGCGTCTCGATCAGCGCGCCGTCGCCGCAGCCGATGTCGAGCACGCGGGAGCCCGGCGCGATCATGTCGGCGATCAGCCTGAGATCGAGCCGCATGTTCTTGGCGACGTAGCGGATGTCGGAGGGTGCTTCGGGCATGGTCACGCCACCTCCGGCCAGACCATGGCCTCGGCCCAGCCCAGCGCGGCGAAGTCCTCGGCGCGCAGCCGCGCCTCACCCACGCTGTAGAACTCATCCAGCTGCGGCGGTTTCACGGACGTGCCTGACAGCATCGCATGCACCTGGCCGCGATGGTGGATATCATGCTGGAACAGGTGCAACAGCAGCCGGTCGGCGCGCTCACGCTGCGTGCGGGTGACGCGGTTGACCTCCACGATGCGCCCAAGGTCGTCCAGCGCCTCGCACCAGGCGATCAGGCGCTGATCCACCGCTGCCTGTTACCGCTGCAGATCGGCGACGGTCGCGCAGGGCTCCGGGTCCGCCCAGGCGGCGGGGCCAAGGCGCCCGCCTTCCATCGCATCCACATAGAACCAGTCGATGGTCAGGATGTGATTCAGCGTCGCCTTGATCGAGGGGAAGAAGCTGACGCGCCGCGCCTCGAACTCGGCCTGCGAGAGCTCAGCGCAGGCCTGCAGCAGGCGATGGTTCGCCCAGGCGTTGTTGCGCGCCTGCGCCACGAAATACTGCGTGGCGAGCCAGGTTGTCACAGCCCGACAGCCCGGGCCGCGCCGCGCAGGAAGCCGCCGAGCGCGCGATGGAAATCCGGCTCGTCGAGAAGAAAAGCGTCGTGGCCCTTGTCGGTCGCGATCTCGACGAAGCTGACATTGGCCGCCGCTGCGTTCAGCGCGCGCACGATCACCCGGCTCTGCTCGGTCGGGTACAGCCAGTCGCTGCTGAAGGACGCGACGAAGAACCGCGTGCCCGTGCCGCGGAAGGCGGCGGAAAGATCGCCGCCATGCTCCGCGGCCAGATCGAAGAAATCCGTCGCGCGCGTGATGGTGAGGTAGGAGTTCGCGTCGAAGCGGCGCACGAAGGTCGAGCCCTGGTAGCGCAGGTAGCTCTCCACCTCGAACACGTCTTCCAGGAAGGTGAGCGCCGAAGCGCCGCGGAGCCGCCGGCCGAATTTCCGGGTCAGCGCCTCTTCGGACAGGTAGGTGATGTGCGCGACCATGCGGGCGACGGAAAGCCCCTTGGCGGGGACGCGCCCGTCCTCCCAGTAGCGACCGCCGCGCCAGTCGGGGTCGGACTGGATGGCGGCGCGGCCCACCTCGTCGAAGGCGATGTTCTGGGCGCTGTGATGCGCGGCGCAGGCGATCGGCGCCGCGGCATTCACCTGGTCCGGATAGGTCGCGGCCCATTCCAGTGCCTGCATCCCGCCCATGGAACCGCCGAGGACGCAGCACCAGCGGGCGATGCCGAGATCGTCCATCAGCCGCTTCTGGGCGCGGACCATGTCGCGGATGGTGACGGAGGGAAAATCCGTGCCCCAGGGGCGGCCGAGGCCGCGCCCTTCGGCGTCCGTCATCTCCTCCCGCGGGCCGGATGACCCCATGCAGCCGCCGAGCACGTTGACGCAGACGACGTAGAACCGGTCGGTGTCGAGCGGCTTGCCGGGGCCGACGATGGCGTCCCACCAGCCCGGCTTGCCCGTCACGGGGTGCGGTTCCGCGACATACTGGTCGCCGGTCAGCGCATGGCAGACCAGCACGGCATTCGACTTCGCGGCGTTCAGCCTGCCATAGCCCCGCCAGGCCACGACGAGCGGCGCGATCACGGCGCCGCAATCCAGCGCGAGGCCGTCGGCGAAGACGCTGCGCTGGTGCTCGACCTCCGGGAAGGGTGCCGCGACTTGGGACATGGGGGGCAGAGCATTAGGACGGGGCGCCCCCCGCCGCAACGGCCAGTTGCGCCATGGCGGCTTGGCGCGCCGCCCCGCCGCGTCTATTGCTGACCTGGAGTCAGACCGCCGGCCATGCCCGACACGCAGAACACGCCTCCGCAGGCCGACGAACTCGCCAGCCTGCGCGCCGAGATCGATACGCTGGACAACAGCCTGCATGACCTGCTCATGCGGCGGGCGGAGGTCGTTTCGCGCCTGGCCCAAAGCCGGGCCAAGGGCGCCACCATCCCGCTCCGCCCGGGGCGGGAGGCGCGGATCCTGCGCCGGCTGCTGGCGCGCCACGCCGGGCCGCTGCCCAGGGGCGCGATCATCCGGTTGTGGCGTGAAATTTTTGCTTCGTCCTCCGCGCTGCAGGGGAAGCTGACCGTCGCGGCCTATGTCCCCGGCGCCGGGACGGCACTGGCGCGGCTGGCGCGGGAGCATTTCGGGACAGCGACGCAGATCCGGAACCATCCGAGCTCGGCCCGCGCCCTGGCGACGGTGACATCGGGCGAGGCGGCGCTGGCCGTGCTGCCCATGCCCGAGGAGAGCGAATCCCCGGAGACGGCCTGGTGGGTCAGCCTGGACGCGCCGCGGCTGCAGGTGATCGCGCGGCTGCCCTTCTTCGGGCCGGCGCAGCCGGCCGCGCTGGTGGTGGCCCCC
>JAYRQX010000223.1:0-7517 GCA_041910415.1 Acetobacteraceae bacterium
AGCAGGGCGACGCGGGTGAAGCCGGCGGCGGTGATGGTGCCCATCACCTCCATCACCTTGCTGTAGGCGATGGCGCGGTCGCCGCGCACGAAGATGCGGCGTTCCGGGGCGCCCTCGGCCTGGTTGCGCATGATGGCCTGCAGGCGGGGGACCAGATCCTCGATCGTCACCTCGGTCTCCTGCAGGAAGATCTTGCCCTCAGTGTTGATCGAGATGGTGAGCGGCTCGGTTTCCTGGTTGAGCTGCGTCGCCTGGGTGCGCGGCAGGTCGATCGGCACGCCCACCGTCATCAGCGGCGCCGCCACCATGAAGATGATGAGCAGCACGAGCATCACGTCCACCATCGGCGTGACGTTGATCTCGGCCATCGGGCGGTAGCGGGACCTGGCGCCCCGACCGCCGGCGAAATTCGCGGCCATGCGCGCTACTCCGCGGCCCTGCGCGGTTCGGCCGCGGCCTGTTCGGCCTGGCGGGAGACGATGGCGCCGAACTCGGCCGCGAAGGATTCGAGCCGGGCCGCGAAGCGCGCGAGATCCGTCGAAAGCTTGTTGTAGGCGAGCACCGCCGGGATCGCGGCGACCAGGCCGATCGCCGTCGCGAAGAGCGCTTCGGCGATGCCGGGGGCGACGACCGCGAGGTTGGTGTTCTGCATCCCCGCGATGGCCGCGAAGGAGTTCATGATGCCCCAGACCGTGCCGAACAGGCCGACGAAGGGCGCGACGGATCCCACCGACGCCAGGAAGATCATCCAGCGCTCGAGCCGCTCCATCTCCCGCCCGATGGTCACCGACATCGCGCGTTCCACGCGCTCCTTCGCGCCGGCGAGCGCCCCGCCGCTGGCCGACGAACGGCGCCATTCCCGCATGGCGGCGCCGAAGACCGCGGCCATCGGGTGGGTCGGGTTCTCGCCTTCACGGTTGAAGAGCTCGTCCAGGCTGCCGCCCGACCAGAAACTGTCCTCGAACCCGTCGGCCGCCCTGTTGACGCGGCGCAGGCTGGTCACCTTCTCGAACACCACGGCCCAGACCCAGATGCTGGCCAGCAGCAGGCCGAGCATGACGGCCTTCACGACCCAGTCGGCCTGCAGGAACAGGCCCCAGAGCGACAGGTCATGGGCGGCCTGCGCCAAAGGTTGCGCGTTCACGGTGCGGTCCAAGACCTTCTCCTCGTCGCCTTGCGGCGATCCCCTGGGCCGGATGCCGCCACCCCCCGATTGCGGCCACCCGACTCCCGAACATTAACACAGCGGGCGCTTCCCTCGCCCGGGAAAAGCCCCCTTGGCCCCCCGGGGTCGCGGCGTCAACGCCGTTCTGGGGTTGCCCTGGGCACGACGAGGTCACGCAACGCGGACCGCCAGGGCTCCGGCAGCGGCACGGGCTTCAGGCTGTCCCGGTCCACCGACACCAGGCCGATCGTCAGTCCCGCCAGCTTCTCGCCCGGCGTTCCCTCCTGGTCCTGCCGCACCGTCTGGTCCAGCACGACCTGCACGCCCGTGACCTTCAGCACGGTCGTTTCAACCACGACCGAATCATCGAGGCGCGCGGGGCGCCAATACTCCACTTCCACGCGGCGCACCACGAGCAATGCGCCGTGATCATCCATCATCGCCTGATGTGGCAGGCCTATGGCACGCAGCGATTCGGTGCGCGCCCGTTCCGCCCAGCGCAGGTAGTTCGCGTGATAGGCCATGCCGCCGGCATCCGTGTCCTCGAAATAGACGCGGATCGGAAAGCGGTGGACGCGGTCCCGGGGCCGGTCGTTCACGCTTCCGTGTCCCGGCCGAGAAAGTCGAGCTGGGCGACGGCCGCGGCGGTCGGCGCGAGGCCGAGGTGGCGCCAGCCGGCCTCGCCCAGCATGCGGCCGCGGGGGGTGCGGAGCACCAGGCCCTCCTGGATCAGGAAGGGCTCGACCACCTCTTCGAGCGTGTCGCGCGATTCCGCGAGCGCCGCGGCCAGCGTCTCGACGCCCACGGGGCCGCCAGTGTGGTGCTCGGCGATGCGGCGGAGGTAGCGGCGGTCCATCGCATCGAGGCCGAGACTGTCCACTTCCAGGCGCCTGAGCGCGCCATCGACCATGGCGCGGTCGGCCGCTTCGCCGGTGACCGAAGAAAAGTCGCGGATGCGGCGGAGCAGCCGCCCGGCGATGCGCGGGGTGCCGCGGGAGCGGCGGGCGATTTCCAGCGCGCCTTCTTCCGACAGCGCGAAGCCGAGCTTGCCGGCGCCGCGGCGCACGATCAGCAGCAGCTCCTCCGGCGAGTAGAAGTTGAGCCGCAGCGGAATGCCGAAGCGGTCGCGCAAGGGCGTCGCCAGCAGGCCCGCGCGCGTCGTCGCCCCGATCAGCGTGAAGGGCGGCAGGTCGATGCGCACGGTGCGCGCGGCCGGCCCCTCGCCGATGATGAGGTCGAGCTGAAAATCCTCCATCGCGGGATAGAGGGTTTCCTCGATCGCCGGCTGCAGGCGGTGGATCTCGTCGACGAACAGCACGTCGCGCGGCTGCAGGTTGGTCAGGATGGCGGCGAGGTCGCCGGCGCGTTGCAGGACAGGCCCCGACGTCGCACGGAAGCCGACGCCGAGCTCGCGCGAGACGATCTGTGCCAGCGTGGTCTTCCCGAGGCCAGGCGGACCATGGAAGAGCACGTGGTCCATCGCCTCGCCCCGCGCGCGGGCGGCGGCGATGAAGACCTTGAGGTTCTCGCGCAGCGCGGGCTGCCCGGTGAAGTCGTCGATGCTCTGCGGACGGAGGCTGCCCTCACCGATGTCGTCCTCGCCGCGCTCCGGATCCGCCAGGCGCTGCATCTCGCGCGGCGTCGGGCCTTCCGCGCCGGGCGCGACGGGCGGCTTATTCCGGACGCGACGCCCGCTCACCGCGCCATCTCCTTCAGCCCCTCGCGGATCAGGTCATTCAGCGCCGCGCCCTCGCCCAGCCGCTTCGCCGCGCGCGTGATGGCCGCGATCGCCTCCGGCCGCTTGATGCCGAGATTGACCAGCGCGGAGGCCGCATCCGATTCCACGCTCTCCGCCGGCAGCGCGATGGCGCCGACACCGTCCGGTTCCGGCGTCGCACGGCCCACCGCCCATTTCTGCATCGCGGGTTCGTCCACGATGCGCGCGGCGGTCGCGGCGCCGAGGCCCTTCACCTCCGACAGCCGCTTGCGTTCCTTGCCCGCGATGGCACGCGCCAGCTCCTCCGGGCGCAGCGCGGAGAGCACGATCAGCGCCTTCTGCGGCCCGACCGTCTTCACCTCGATCAGACTGCGAAAAGCCTCGCGCTCCGCGGCATCGGCGAAGCCGTAGAGGACGATGGCGTCCTCGCGCACATGCGTCTCGACCAGGATCTTCTGCGTGCCGTCGCGCGCGGAGAGCGCATCGAGCGTCTTGCGCGAGCAGGAGAGCAGATAACCGACGCCGCCGACATCGAAGATGCAGCCGCCTTCGTGGACCGTGTCGATGCGGCCGGTGAGCTTGCCGATCATGGAAAGCGTGCGGGGGAGAGAACTCCCCCGCCCCCCCTCCTTTCTTTGTCAGGGGGGATCATCATGCGGGCTGGTATCCCCGGGCGAGGGCGTTGCGGGTGTGGCGGTGATGGGCGTGGCAGATCGCGACGGCCAGCGCGTCCGCGGCGTCGGCGCGCCGGAACGTCACGCCGGGCATCAGGTGCTTCACCATCGCCTGCACCTGCTCCTTCGCGGCATGGCCATTGCCGACCACGGCGCGCTTCACCTCCATCGCGCCATACTGCGCGACCGGCAGGCCGGCGAGCGCCGGCGCCAGCACCACCACGCCACGCGCCTGGCCAAGCTTCAACGCCGAATCCGGATTGCGCGCGACATAGGTGTTCTCGACGGCCGCTTCCTCCGGCCGGTGCAGGTCGATCACGGAGGCAAGGCCACGATGCAGCGCGAGCAGCCGATCCGGTAGATCCTCCCCCGCATGGGTCGAGACAACCCCTTCCGCGAGGAAGCGCAGGCGGAAGCCGTCATGCTCGATCAGGCCCCAGCCGGTGTGCTGGAGCCCGGGGTCGAGACCCAGGATGCGAATCGGGCGCATGGGCCGTTATAGCGCGCGGGCGATTCGGCTGGGCAGGCCAGGGGCGCCGATTGCGCTGGCAATTTTGAAAAAATTCCTATAGCCTGTTCGGCTGCTGTTTGAAGCTGTGCATCCGTCGTCGCAGGGTCGCTTCCGGCCCCGTCGCATGCGCTTTGCGTCCCGCTGCGTTGGCCCAGGGGATTTTGTCCGAAATCGCGCCGTTTCGGCACTTCTTCAACCAGAGCGTGTGGCGCCCCGTCCTGGCCGGCCGGCCGGTTTGTCCGAAACCGCGAATCAGGCCCCCGAATTCGTAAGGCCGTAAGGCGCCCTTACCGTCACGGCGCCGACCGCCGCGGCTCCCCCCATTCAGAAAAAGGAGGGGGTCCGGGGGAGTTCATCTCCCCCGGCCTTGCCTGTCACCCTGCCAGCTTCTCCGCCAGCGCCTCGTCCACTTCGAAGTTGGCGTACACGTTCTGCACGTCGTCATTGTCGTCCAGCGCGTCCACCAGCTTCAGCACTTCGCGCGCCTTGTCCTCGTCCAGGTCGAGCGTCGTGGAGGGCCACCATTCCAGCTTACCGGCCTCCGCCGTGCCGAAGGCCTGTTCGAGCGCGTCGCGCACGCTGGCAAAATCCTCGACCGTGCAGCTGATCTCGTGGCCGTCCTCGCTGCTGTCCACGTCTTCGGCGCCGGCCTCGATCGCGGCGTCCAGCATGGCGTCGGCGGTGGCGGCGCTGGCGGGATAGCGGAGGACGCCCTTGCGTTCGAACTGGAAGGAGACGGACCCCGTCTCGCCCAGTGCGCCGCCGTTCTTGGAAAAGATGGACCGCAGGTCGCCGCCGGTGCGGTTGCGGTTGTCGGTCAGCGCCTCGACGATCACGGCGATGCCGTGGGGGCCGTAGCCCTCGTAGCGGACCTCCTGGTAGTCCTCGCCGGCGGCGCCCTGGGCCACGCGCTTGATGGCGCGGTCGATGGTCTCGCGCGTCATGTTGTTGGTCAGCGCCGTCTTCACCGCCGCGCGCAGGCGCGGGTTGTGCGCGGGGTCGGGCAGGCCCGACTTGGCGGAGACGGTGATTTCGCGGATCAGCTTCGCATAGGCCCGGGCGCGCTTGGCGCCCTGGACCGATTTGCGGTGCATCACGTTCTTGGCGTGCGAATGGCCGGCCATGGACCTGGCTCTCAATTCCGGGTGTTGCAGGATCGGCCGCGCCTATAGCCCGCCCGCCCCCGCCCCGCCAACCGTCCCGTCTTCGCGGTGGCGGCGCCGGGCGCCTTGGGGCAGGATGGAGGCCATGGACATGCCGACCCGCGCCGACCCCTTCGCCGTCACCACCGCGGAGCAGCTCCGCGCCCTCTATGGCGAGCCCAACCCGACAGCCATCGCCAAGGTGGCGCACGGGATCGAGGAGACGGCCCGCGCCTGGATCGCGGCCTCCCCCTTCTGCATCCTGGCGACGGTCGGCAGACGCGGCGTGCATGCGACGCCGCGCGGGGACGCGCCGGGCTTCGTCGCCGTGGAGCCCGACGGCACGCTGCTGCTGCCGGACCGGCGCGGCAACAACCGGCTGGACGCGCTGCGCGACATCGTCGAGGACCCGCGCGTGACGGTGATCTTCCTCGTCCCCGGCGCGTCCGAGGTGCTGCGCGTGCACGGCACCGCGCGCATCTCCGCCGACCCCGCGCTCCGCGCCCGCTTCGTCGAACGGGGCAAGGAACCCACGACGGTGCTGGCCGTCACCGTGGATGAGCTCTTCATGCAGTGCGCCAAGTCGATCATCCGCTCCTCGCTGTGGGACGGGCGGAAGCGGCCGGACGGCCTGCCGAGCATGGGCCAGCTGATCGCGGCGCATGCGCGGAACGGGATGAACCCGGCGGAATACGACAAGGCCGCCCCCGCCCGGCTCATCGAGACGCTCTACTAGCTCCCCGCCTCCCCATCATCGCGCCCGGGCGCCGTCTCCTCGAGCACGACGACGCTGGGCGCATCCACCTCCCAGACGACGCCGGTGGCCGCGTAGTCGAGCGTGATGCGCCCGCCGAGCGTCTGCTCGACCATCCGCACCATGACGAACTGCCCGAAGCCGTGATGCGCGGGGGCGGCGACCGGCGGGCCCTCGCTCTCCTGCCAGCGCATGCGGAAGCGCTCGCCCTCCGCCCCGCCCGGCTCGGTCCACCATCGCACCGCGATCCGGCCGGTATCGCCGGACAGCGCGCCGTATTTCGTGGCGTTGGTCGCCAGCTCGTGCAGCGCCATGCCGATCGCCTGCGCCGCGGTCGGATTGACCAGCAGCGCCGGGCCTTCGATGCGGATGCGCGATCCGATCACCGGCGCGAAATGGGCGAGCTGCACGCGCACCACCTCATCCAGCGACACGCGCCGCCATTCGCCGCGCAGCAACAGGTCCTGGCTGATGGCGAGCGAGGCGAAGCGGTCGCAGAGCGTCTCGGCCATGGCTTCGGGATGCTCGTCGAGCGCGGTCTGCCGCGTCATGGCCTGGGCAATGGCGAGCAGGTTCTTGGAGCGGTGGTTCACCTCGCGCAGCAGGTACTGCGCCTCGTGCTCGCGCCGCTTGTTCGCATCCACGTCGGTCGCGGTGCCGAACCAGCGGATGACCTGGCCCTCCGCGTTCCGCTGCGGCAGAGCGCGGGTGAGATGCCAGTGCCAGCGCCCGTCGGCGAGCCGAAGGCGATGCTCGATCTCGAAGGGCTGGCCGGCGCGGCGCGCGGCCTCCCAGCCGGCGGCGGTCGCGGCGGCGTCGTCGGGATGGATGATGCCGGCCCAGTTCCCGAGGCCCTGTCCCGCGGCGAAATAGCGCCTGCGCTGCTGGTTGTAGTGGTCGAACCGGCCTTGCCCGTCGGCGGTCCAGACAAGCTGCGGCATGGCGTCGGACAATTCGCGGTAGCGCGCCTCGCTCGCGGCCAGAAGGACGGCGCGATCGCGCAGCGCGCGACCGGCATCGGCGAGCGTGCGGGCCACCTCGTCGTATTCGCGCACGCCCGTGGTGACGTCGCCCGGCACCTGTTCGCCGCGCAGCGCGGCGGCGGCTTCGACCAGGCGATCCGCGGAGTGACGGATGCGGCGGTGGGTCCAGGCGGCCAGCGCCGCACTCCCCGCAAGCACGAGCAGGCCCGCCGTCCCGAGGATCAGCTGCAGGCGCTGCAAGGGCGCCTCGACGATGGAAGCGGGGTAGGCGACGCCGACGACCCAGCCGTACTCGGTGGTGTGGTAGCCCGCGATGATGCGCACGCCCTCGCGCGTCCGGCCATCATAGACGCCATGGGGCTGCCGTTCGAAGGCCGCACGCCGGTCCGGGGCAGCGAGGGCGCCCAGATACTGCTCATGGTCGGGAACGCGCGCCACGAAGTGCCCATCCCCGTCCACGATGCCGACGAAGGCCGTGGCGGGGAAGGTGGCTTCGAGCAGGCTCCGGAAGCGCGTGGGCCGCATGCTGATGGCGATGGTGCGCATCGGCATCCCCTGGACCGGCGCGCCG
>JAYRQX010000224.1:0-4805 GCA_041910415.1 Acetobacteraceae bacterium
CGCAGACGGAGGACAGCCCCGCGGCCAGGCAGGCGCGATGCGCCCGGAGCGCCGCCCGTCCGGCGGCATCGGCGGCGCTGCGCGCGACATGCACGACGGCGAAGGTCACCGAAGCTCCGGGGTCAGGGCGTCCACCGGGGCAGGGTTCCCCGGCGGCATGCCCGAAGTCAACGCATCGCGCTGCGCAGCACGTCGCCCACCTCGTCGAGGATCACGGGATCGTCGATCGTCGGCGGCACCACATACTCCTCGCCATCCGCGATTTTTCGGAGCGTCGCGCGCAGGATTTTTCCGGACCGTGTCTTCGGCAGGCGGGTCACCACCCGTGTTTCCTTGAACGCCGCGACCGGGCCGATCTGCTCGCGCACCATGGCGGCGAATTCTTTTGACAGTTGCGCTTCCGAGGTCGCGACGCCGGACTTCAGGACCACGAGGCCGAGCGGCACCTGGCCCTTCAGGCTGTCCTTCACGCCGACCACCGCGCACTCGGCCACGGCGGGGTGGTTGGACAGCACCTCCTCCATCGCGCCGGTGGATAGGCGATGGCCCGCGACATTGATGATGTCGTCGGTGCGGCTCATCACCGAGACATAGCCCTCCTCGTCCACCATCCCGGCATCGGCCGTGCTGTAGAAGCCCTCGAAGGTGCCGAGATAGGCTTCACGGAAGCGGTCATCGGCCTGGTAGAGCGTCGGCAGGCAGGAGGGCGGCAGCGGCAGGCGCACGGCCAGGCTGCCGATCTGCCCGCGCGGGACTTCTTTTCCGGCCTCATCCAGCGCCACGACGTCGTAGCCCGGCGCGGCCTTGCCGCCCGATCCCGGCCTGGTCGGGAACAGGCCGAGGCCACGGAAATTGCCGGTGATGGTCCAGCCCGTCTCGGTCTGCCACCAATGGTCCACCACCGGCTTGTCCAGCAGCTTCTGCGACCAGAGGATGGTGTCGGGGTCGCAGCGCTCACCGGCGAGGTAGAGCGCGTCCATCCGCGACAGGTCGTAGGTCTTCAGCAGCGTGCCGTCCGGGTCTTCCTTCTTGATCGCCCGGATCGCGGTCGGCGCGGTGAACAACACCTTCACCCCATGCTGCGCGCAGACGCGCCAGAAGGTGCCCGCATCGGGCGTGCCGACGGGCTTGCCCTCGAACAGGATCGTCGTGCAGCCGGCGAGCAGCGGCGCGTAGACGATGTAGGAGTGGCCCACGACCCAGCCGACATCCGACGCCGCCCAGTACACGTCGCCGGCCCCCACGCCGTAGACCATGCCCATGGAGTTGTGCAGCGCGACCGCGTGGCCGCCATTGTCGCGCAGGATGCCCTTGGGCTTTCCCGTCGTCCCCGAGGTGTAGAGGATGTAGAGCGGGTCCGTGCTCTCGACGCTGACGCAGGGATGCGGCGCGGCGGCGGCTTCGGCTTCCAGCAAATCCTCGTCGCGGCCGGGCGTCAGCTCGCAGGGCGACTGCTCGCGCTGCAGGATCAGCACAGCGTTGGGCTTGTGGGGGGAGAGCGCGATCGCCGCGTCCAGCAGCGGCTTGTATTTCACGACGCGCCCGGGTTCGAGCCCGCAGCTTGCCGAGACGATCGCCTTCGGCTTGGCGTCCGCGATGCGGGCCGCGAGCTCGGCCGCCGCGAAGCCGCCGAACACCACCGAATGCACCGCGCCAAGCCGCGCGCAGGCCAGCATGGCGATGGCCGCCTCGGGGATCATCGGCATGTAGATCACCACGCGCTCGCCCTTCGCGACGCCGCGCGCGGCGAGCGCACCGGCCAGCTTCGCGACGCGCGTCTGCAACGCGGCATAGGTGAGGGTGACGATCTGCCCGGTCATCGGGCTGTCCCAGATGATCGCGGGCTGCGCGCCGCGCCCGGCGGCGACGTGGCGGTCCACGGCGTTGTGGCAGGTGTTCAGCCGCCCCCCCGGAAACCAGCGCCCATAGACGCCGAGGGTCGGGTCGAAGACCTTCGCGGGCGGCGCGTCCCAGTCGATGCCTTGTGCGGCCGCGCCCCAATAGGCCTCGGGATCGCGCTTCCAGGCGCCGTAGGTCTCGTCGTAGCCGCTCATGGCCCAGTCCTCCCTGTGCTCAACGCGTCCCTGCGGAGCTTGTCACGGCACGCGGCATCCGACGCGTGGGAATCCGTGGTGCCTCTTATGCAAACGCCGAGGGATTGCTCCCTCGGCGCTGGCTTCCGTGTTTCGTGACGCGCGCGGACTGGCCGCGCGCGCCGGCCCTCGCCGGGCTCAGTCGTTCGCGTAGATGTCGCGGTCCTTGGTCTCCGGCACGAAGAGCGTGCCGATGACGACGGTCATCATCGCCACCACGATCGGGTACCAGAGGCCGTAATAGACGTCGCCGGTCTGCGCGATCATGGCGAAGGAGGTCGCCGGCAGCAGGCCGCCGAACCAGCCATTGCCGATGTGATAGGGCAGCGACATCGAGGTGTAGCGGATGCGGGTCGGGAAGAGTTCGACCAGCGCCGCCGCGATCGGCCCGTAGACCATGGTCACGTAGATGACCAGGATCAGCAGCACGCCGATCAGCACCGCCGGCTGCTCGCGGAAGATGTCGAAGGGATGCGCCATCCGCACCACCGACGGGTTCTGCGCCGCCGGATAGCCCGCGGCCGTCAGCGCCGCCCCGACTTCCTGGTTGAAGCGGGCCGTCGCCGGGCCACGCTCGGCCGGCGTCATGTCACGCAGCGCCGGCGCCTGGATGGTGGTGCCGCCGATCTGGATCGACGCGCCCGGCGTGCCGGAGGGGGCCTGGCGGACGGTGTAGTTGACCGAGGCGCGGGCGAGCGCCGCCTTGGCCACGTCGCAGGCGGTGGTGAACTGCGCGGTGCCGACCGGGTTGAACTGGAAGGAGCAGTTCGCGGGATCGGACGTGACATGCACCTCGATCGTCTGGTGCGCGCGGTGCAGGGCGGGGTTCGCCTCGGCGCTCAGCAGCTTGAAGAGCGGGAAATAGGTGAGCGCCGCGAGCAGGCAGCCGCCGAGGATGATCGGCTTGCGGCCGATCTTGTCGGAGAGCCAGCCGAAGAGCACGAAGCCGCCCGAGCCCAGCACCAGCGACCAGGCGATCAGCAGGTTCGTGGTGTAGGGATCGACCTTCAGCACCGTGCCCATGAAGAACAGGGCGTAGAACTGGCCGGTGTACCACACCACCGCCTGGCCGGCGGTCAGGCCGAGCAGGGCGAGCAGGGCGATCTTGCCGTTCTTCCAGTTGAAGAAGGCTTCCGAAATCGGCGCCTTCGAGTGCTTGCCTTCCGACTTCATCTTCACGAAGGCCGGGCTCTCCTCCATCTGCAGCCGGATCCAGACCGAGATCGCGAGCAGCGCAATGGAGAGCAGGAAGGGAATGCGCCAGCCCCAGGCCTTGAAGGCGGTGTCGGGATCCGGGAGCGACGGGTCGCGCAGGGCGATCTGGGTGAAGAGGATCACCAGCAGCGAGAGGAAGAGGCCCGCCGTCGCCGTGATCTGGATGAAGCTCGTGTAGAAGCCGCGCTTGCCGTGCGGCGAATGCTCGGCGACGTAGGTCGCCGCGCCGCCGTACTCGCCGCCGAGGGCGAGGCCCTGCAGCAGGCGGAGGATGATCAGGATGATCGGCGCCACGAGGCCGATCGTGTTGGAGGTGGGCAGCAGGCCGACGATGAAGGTCGAGGTGCCCATGATGAGGATGGTGACGAGGAAGGTGTATTTGCGGCCGACCAGGTCGCCGAGGCGGCCGAAGACCAGCGCGCCGAAGGGGCGCACCAGGAAGCCCGCGGCGAAGGCCAGCAGGGCGAAGATGTTCCGCGTCGTTTCCGGGAACTGGCTGAAGAAGTTGGCGCCGATGACGGCGGCCAGCGATCCGTAGAGGTAGAAGTCGTACCATTCGAACACGGTGCCGAGCGAGGAGGCCAGGATGACCCTCCGCTCCTCGGGCGTCATCGGACGATTTGCAGCGTCCGTGCTGGGCGTCGCCATGCGCTATCCTTCCCCTGGGCCCCCGGCCCTTTGTTTTGAGTCGTGACCGGACGATGAGCCGCCCGCACCGCACAAGACAGGCGGTATCGCAGCCATAAGGCGTTCGGCCTACCGTTCAACTTACGATTACATAAACAAATATTCATTACAAGACAAGCAACATGAACAAACAGTTCGGCATTGCGGCGCGACCCGCGCCGCATCATCTGGGGCGGCATCGGTCCCGTGCGGGCAATGCCGTCGCAGCACTCCGCGTCGGTGAGGATCGTGCCGGCCAACCCGGCACCGTCACAACGAATCCGGCGCCCCTTCGCCCTTATCCCCTGTATGACAGAATGGCATGGGGAAGGCTCCGACCCGCAAGAAAAATCGACAGCCTGCCCGGAGGGCCGTCTCGATTCGTCAGAGGCCGGGCCCGCAGACGGCGCGCCGGCCAACGCGCATTCAATCCAATTCATCTAACAAAATGATTACAGGATATTTTTGTTTAAGCGGCGCGGTCTTTATTTTTCCTCTCCCGGGGCCGTGATCGGCCGGCAAATGGCGCTCCGGAATCGGCTGTTTGGCGCAGCAAAATTGCTGCGCCGCATGATGACAGGGCCCGAACAGTACGGCCGCCGCCTGTCCAGCCCCGAGTCGCGCTTACGCCCGGTAAGCCCGCAGCGCCGCCCGCCCGGGCTCTCCCACCCGGTTCTCCCAGGCCGCGATGACCGTGCCCGCAGCGCCCCTGAGCGCGGACCGCAACGCGGCGTCCGGCTGGTGGATCGCAACGCCGTTGCGGCGCATCACCGCCTCGTTCTCCGCCAGCCGCGAACGGATCGCCTCCCACTGCCGGCCATCGGTCTCCGC
>JAYRQX010000225.1:0-3354 GCA_041910415.1 Acetobacteraceae bacterium
GACATGGTGCGGCTCGCGGGCGGCGCCCTGATTCCCGTCCAGCGCGGCCCGGCCCGCACGGTGGACGGGCAGCGGTTCACGGAAATCCTGTCCGGCGTCGTCGCCGGCGACGTGCTGGTCCGGCCATGAGCCTCGGTCTGTCCGGCCATCTGGCGCGGCGCTTCATCCGCTCCCCCCTCACGCCGCTGCTCCTGCTCGCGGCCGTGGCGCTCGGCCTGCTCGCCCTCCTTGCCCTGCCGCGCGAGGAGGAGCCGCAGATCAGCGTGCCCATGGTGGACGTCACCGTGCGCGCCGACGGGCTGTCCGCCGCGGATGCGACGGAACTCGTCACCCGCCCGCTGGAGGCGATCATCACCGCCATCCCCGGCATCGAGCACGTCTACAGCACGACCTCCGACGACCAGGTGATGCTGACCGCGCGCTTCCTGGTCGGCACCTCGTCCGACGACGCGATCCTGCGCGTGCACGAAAGGCTGCGGGCGAACTGGGACCGCATCCCCCTGGGCATCCCCGAGCCGCTGGTGGTCGGTCGCGGCATCAACGATGTCGCGGTCGCCGTGGTCACGCTGCGGCCGCGCAGCGCCGAGGACACGCGCTGGACCGATGCGGCGCTGCACGAGATCGCGGACCGCCTGCTCTCGGACCTCGCGACGGTGCCGGAGGTGGGGCTGACCTACATCGTGGGCGGCCGTCCGCCCGAGATCCGCATCGAGCCCGACCCGGGCGCGCTGGCGCAACATGGCATCACGCTGAACCAGCTCGTCGAGAAATTGCAGGGGGCGAACCGCTCCTTCCAGGCCGGCCGGCTGCGCCGGAACGGCAACACGCTGATCGTCCAGGCCGGCGAGACGTTGCACGACGCCGGCGCGATCGGGCTGCTGCTGCTGACCTCGCGCGACGGGCGGCCGGTCTATCTCGGCGATGTCGCCCGCGTCACCGCTGAGGCCGCGCCACGGGAGGCGCGGGTCTGGCGCCTGACGCGCGGGCAGGGCGGTGCCTGGAACCGCGCCCCGGCGGTTTCCATCGCCATCGCCAAGCGTCCCGGCGCGAATGCCATCGTCGTGACGCAGGATGTGCGCGCCCGCCTCGCCGCACTGCAGGGCAACCTGATCCCGGATGGCGTCATGGCCGATGTGACGCGCGACTACGGCGCGACGGCGCAGGAGAAGTCGGACGAGCTGCTCTTCCACCTGGGTCTCGCCACGCTGTCCATTGTCGCGCTGATCTGGCTGGCCATCGGCTGGCGGGCGGCGGTGGTCACCGCGGTGGTCATTCCCGTGACCATCCTGCTGACGCTCTTCGGGGCCTGGCTGCTGGGCTACACGCTGAACCGCGTCTCGCTCTTCGCGCTGATCTTCTCGATCGGCATCCTGGTGGACGACGCCATCGTGGTGGTCGAGAACATCGACCGCCACTGGGGCATGAAGGATGGGCGGGACCGCATCGACGCCGCGGTCGAGGCCGTGGCGGAAGTGGGGAACCCGACCATCGTGGCCACGCTGACGGTCATCGTCGCGTTGCTGCCGATGCTGTTCGTCTCCGGGCTGATGGGGCCCTACATGGCGCCGATCCCGGCGGTGGCATCCGCTGCCATGGCCTTCTCCTTCTTCTCGGCGATGGTGCTGACGCCCTGGCTGATGGTGAAGCTGGGCGCGGGCCACGCGGCGCATGGCGAGGGCATTCTGGGTCGCGCCTACCGCGCGGTGGCACGGGGCGTCATCGAGAAGCGGCGCACGGCTTCAGCCTTCCTGATCGCGACCGGCCTCGTCACCATGGCGTCGATGGCGCTGTTCGTCACGCGCCATGTCGTCGTGAAGCTGCTGCCTTTCGACAACAAGTCGGAGGTGGCCGTGGTGCTGGACATGCCCGCGGGCGCCAGCGTCGAGGACACCGAACGCCAACTGCTGGCCGCGGCCGAGCTGCTGCGCGGGGTGCCCGAGGTGACGGCGATGACCATCAACGCCGGCACCGCCGCGCCCTTCAACTTCAACGGGCTGGTGCGCCACGCCTTCGCGCGGCAGGAACCGCGGCGCGGCGATCTCGACATCCAGCTGACCGACCGCCATGCACGCGGCCGCGACAGCCACGCCGTCGCGCTCGCCATCCGCGAGCGGCTGCAGGCGCTGCACCTGTCCGAAGGGGCGCGGCTTCGCGTCGTGGAGGTGCCGCCCGGACCGCCCGTGCTCTCGACCCTGCTCGCCGAGGTCTATGGCCCGACGCCGGAGGCCCGCCGCGCCAGCGCCGCCGAGGTGCGCGAGGCGTTCCGGCGCGTCCCCTTCCTGGTGGACCTGGACGACACCATCGCCGATCCGGGCCAGCGCCTGCGCATCCGCCTGCTGCCCGACCAGCTGGAATACCATGGCGTCGAGGAAGCGGCGGTGCATGACACCATCCGCGCGCTGCTGGGCGGCGTGCCCGTCGGCTGGTCGCACCGCGGCGCGGGGCGCAACCCCGCGGCGATCGTCGTGCGACTGCCGACGGAGCGGCTGTTCCTGACCGAGACGCTGCTGACCACGCCCGTCCCTGGCCGGCACGCCAATGTGGAACTCGGCACCCTGATCGAGGTGCGGGAGGAGCCCGCCTCCTTCCCCATCTATCGCCGCAATGGCCGCGCGGCCGAGATGGTGATGGCTGAGCTCGCCGGCGCCTACGAGGCCCCGATCTACGGCATGCTCGCCGTGGCCGATGCGTTGCGGGGCATGCCGAACCCGCCGCAGATCCGGCTCGCCGGCCAGCCGAGCGGTACCGCGCCGCCGGTTCTGCTGTGGGACGGCGAGTGGGAGGTGACGCGCATCACCTTCCGCGACATGGGCGCGGCCTTCGCCGTCGCGCTGCTCGGCATCTATGTCATCGTGGTGGCGCAGTTCCGGAGCTTCACCATCCCGCTGGTGGTGCTGCTGCCGGTGCCGCTCGCCTTGCCTGGCGTGGTGCTGGGGCATGCGCTGACCGGCGCGGCCTTCACGGCGCCTTCCATGATCGGCTTCATCGCGCTCGCCGGCATCATCGTGCGCAACTCCATCCTGCTGGTCGATTTCATTCGTCATGCGCCGCGCGACGGGCGGAGCGTGCGGGCGATCGCGCTCGAAGCCGGTGCGGTGCGCTTCAAGCCCATCGCGCTGACGGCGGCGGCGGCGATGATCGGTGCGGGATTCATTCTGGCGGACCCGATCTTCCAGGGGCTCGCCGTCGCGCTGCTGTTCGGCCTGCTGTCGAGCACGGCGAGATCGTGGACGCCATCCGCGCCCGCGACGCCGCTCGGGCCGAGGCGGCGACGCGCGCGCATATCCGCCACGCCTATGAAAGCCGCGTGCGCGTGGTGACCGAGGCTGTCCGCAACGCCGCGCAGCTGCGGGC
>JAYRQX010000226.1:0-4191 GCA_041910415.1 Acetobacteraceae bacterium
CCAACACGATCACCGATCTGGATGCGCTGCTCGACAACCTCGCCGCGACGCGCCTGCGCGGCTACGCGATGGACGAGGAGGAGATCGAGCTCGGCCTGCGCTGCGTCGGCGCGCCGATCTTTGACGGCGCCGGCCGCGCGGCGGCGGCGCTCGCCGTCTCGGTGCCCGCGACGCGGATGGACGCGGCGCGCGTTGCGGAACTGGTGCCGATGGTGCGCGGCACCGCCGAGCAGATTTCCCGCATGCTGGGCGGCCCCGCCGCCCGTGCGGCCTGAACGACCCGGGAGGAGACAGCGTGGACGGTGGCAGCAAGGCGGCGCTGATGAACGGCGCCGATATCATCGTGGACCATCTGGTGAAGCAGAAGGTGCCATATCTGTTCGGCCTCTGCGGCCATGGGATCACGGGCTTCATGGATGCGGCGTTCAAGTCGCAGAACCGCATCAAGACCGTCTCGTCGCACCACGAACAGACCGCCGGCCACATGGCCGATGCCTACTACAAGGTGCGCGGCGAGCCGGTCGCGACCTTCACCAGTTGCGGGCCGGGATCCGCCAACATGGTCGTCGCGCTGGCGGCGGCGATGATGGACAGCTCCGCCTTCCTGGCGATCACCGGCAATGTGCCGACCAGCCAGTTCAACCGCGGGCCCTTCCAGGAAACGGGGCGGCATTTCCAGGGCGATTTCCCAAGCGTGATCCGCCCTTACGTCAAGAGAAGCTTCCAGCCGACGCGGGCCGACATGGTGCCGCTGGCCGTGACGCAGGCCTGGGACCTGCTGACCTCCGGCCGCCCCGGCCCGGTGAACCTGGATGTGCCGCTGAACGTCTTCGTCGAGGAGACGGATGTCCGCGCCCATGGCGGCGCATCGAGTCGGGTGAACAGCGCGGCATCAGGCAATCCGCAGGCGCTGTCGGCGGCGCTGGACGTGCTGCTGGCCGCCAAGCAGCCGGTGATCATCGCGGGGCAGGGCGCGCTGATCGGGCAGGCGAGCGACGCGCTGGTCGCCTTCGCGGAGCTGACGGGAATTCCCGTGGTCACCAGCCCGAACGGCAAGGGCGCGATCCCGGACCGCCACGCGCTGGCCTTCGGCGCGACGGGCCGCAACGGCGCCTATGCGGCGAACGACGCGACGAAGAATGCCGATGTCATCCTCGCCATCGGCTTCTCCTTCGACGACCGCGCGACCAGCGCGTGGCTGGATGGCTACACGCTGTCGGTGCCGCCCTCGCGCTTGATCCAGATCGACATCGATCCCGCCGAGATCGGGCGCAACTATCCCGCCGAGTTCGGTATCCTCGGCGACGCGCGCGCAAGCCTGGAATTTCTGACGGCGGCCGCGCGCGGCCGTCTCAGCCCCGGGCGCAGCATCAGGCCGTGGCTCGCGCGGCTGGAGAAGGGGCGCGCGGTCTGGCGCGAGTACCAGGGCGGGCTTGCCGGGAGCGACCAGATGCCGCTGCGCCCCGAGCGGCTGATGCAGGCGCTCTCGCGTGCGATCCCGGAGAACGCGGTCGTCGCATCGGATGTCGGCGTGCACCACAACTGGATCATCCAGCTGATGGACACGCTGCGCCCGCGCCACCTGATCCATTCCTGGGGCTTCGCGGCGATGGGGTTTGCGACGTCGGGCATCCTCGGTGCGAAGCTCGCCGCACCCGACCGCCCCTGCGTCGCGGTCGTCGGCGATGGGTCCTTCCTGATGACGCCGCACGCGCTGGCGACGGCGGTGGAGTACGACATCCCCGTCGTCTGGGTGGTGTGGAACAACAACGGCTTCTGCTCGATCCGCGACATCCAGCACGGCATGTTCGGCGGGCGCGAGCTCGCCACCGCCTTTGCCAACGACCGCACGGGCGAGCTCTACAGCCCGGACTTCGCGATGATGGCGAAATCCTACGGCGTGCCGTCGCACCGCGTGACGCAGGCGGGCGAGGTCGAGGACGCCATCCAGACCGCCATCAAGGCAAACCGCCCCTATCTCGTGGAAGTCCCGGTGGACCGCGACATCCGCCCGATCGGCACGGGATCGTGGGATCTGCCGCCGCTGCCGCCGCCGGAGCCGAACTTCATGCGCGCGCTGGCGGCGCGCGGCCTGGCCTTGTGAACGACGAACAACAGGGAGGAACAACGATGATCAACCGCAGAACCCTGCTGTCCGCCACCGCGCTCGCCTTGCCGGCAATGTGGGCGAGCCATCGCGCGGAGGCGCAGGGCGCGTCCGACGGCGTCGTGAAGATCGGCGTGCTGGACGATATGACCAGCGTCTTCGCCGACCAGCAGGGCATGGGCGACTATGTCGCCGCGCGCATGGCCGCCGAGGATTTCGGCCGCGTGCTCGGCGCGCCGGTCGAGGTCATCCAGGCGGATCTGCAGAACCGTGCCGATGTCGGCCTTGCCATCGCGCGCCGCTGGATCGACCAGGAGAAGGTCGACATGATCCTCGGCCTCGGCAATTCCGCTGTCGCGCTGGCCGTGCAGAATCTCTGCCGCGAACGGCAGCGCATCGACATCCCCATCGCCGCAGGCACGACCGACCTGACCGGCAAGGATTGTTCGCCCTACGGCGTGCACTGGACCTACGACAACTACTCGGCGGCCAAGGGCCCCGTGACGGCGCTCGTCTCCCAGGGCAAGCGGCGCTGGTTCTTCGTCACCTCCGACTACGCCTTCGGCCATTCGCTCGAAGCCAATGCGACCGAGATCCTGCGCGGCCTTGGCGGCGAGGTCGCCGGCGCGGTGCGCGCACCGCTGGGCGAATCCGACTATTCTTCGTATCTGGTCCGCGCGCAGGCATCGGGCGCGCAGGTCGTCGGCATCTGTGCCGGCGGGAACGACATGATCAACATCGCGAAGCAGATGGGCGAGTTCGGCCTGCTGCGGCGCGGCGTCCAGCCCGCCGCGCTGAATTGCTCGCTGACCAATATCCGCTCCATCGGTCTCGAGACCGGGCAGGGGCTGCTCTACACGGAGCCCTACTACTGGGACCAGAACGACCGGACCCGGGCCTTTGCGCAGCGCTTCCAGCGCATCCACGGCCGCCCGCCGACCGCCTTCCAGGCGAGCTGCTGGGGCGCCGTCACGCACTACCTGAACGCGGTGAAGGAAGCCGGCACGGATGCCGCCGGCCCCGTCATGGAAAAGATGCGCGCCCTGCCCATCAACGACTTCATGACGCGGAACGGCTCCGTCCGGATCGACGGCCGCGTCATCCGCGACATGTACATGATGCGCGTGAAGCGCCCGCAGGACAGCCGCGGCGAGTGGGACCTGCTGGAGGTCGTGCAAAGCATCCCGGGCGACCAGGCCTTCCGCCCGCTCTCCGAAAGCGCCTGCCCGCTGGTCCGGCGCTGACGCGTCAGCGCATGCGCGCCATCCAGACGCGCACGCGCCCATCCGCCGAGGCCGGGATGTCGAGCTCGCTGCGCATGGCGACGAGCATCGGCTCCCGGTAGAGCGGGATCGCCCAGTGGGCGTCGCGCACGATGGTGAAGGCCTCGGTCATCAGCGCCGTGCGTCGCGCCGGGTCCATCTCCACCGCGATGCGTGCCGACAGCGCGTCGAAGGCCGGGTCGGAATAGCGCCCCGCATTCCAGCTGCCCTGCCGCGGCGTCCGCGTGTGGAAGACATTCGTCAGGATGGAGAAGCCGTCGAGCTGCGGCGTGTTCGCCCAGCCGAGAAGAAAAATGTCGCTGCGGTTGTTGATGAAGCGCTGCATGTAGGCGGGGTAGCGCATGGACTGGAAGCGCACCTGCACGCCGATGCGCGCCCACATGGCCGCGACGGCCTGGCAGACGCGTTCCCCGTTCACGAAGCGGTCGGTCGGGCAGTCCATGCCGATCGCGAAGCCGTTGGGATGCCCGGCTTCGGCCAGCAGGCGCTTGGCGCGATCAGGGTCGAAGGCGGTCGTCGGGCGCGCAAGCGCCGGGTCGTAGCCGCCGATCTCGGGCGCGATCAGGGTGTGGATCGGCTGTGTCAGGCCACGCATGACCGTGCGCGTGATGCCTTCCACGTCCACCGCCGCCGTCAGGGCTTCCCGCACCCTTCGGTCGGCGAGCGGGTTGGCGCCGCCGACCTCCGGCTGGTGCTCGGGCGAGACGTTGAAGCCCAGGAACATCACGCGCAGATCCTGTGCCTCGACGATGCGCACATTGGCCGAACGCCGGATGCGGTCCGCATCCTGGAGCGGCGTCG
>JAYRQX010000227.1:0-2133 GCA_041910415.1 Acetobacteraceae bacterium
AAGGCGCTCGGCCAGGCGTCGCTGGTGCTGGACCTGGCCGCGCCGGGTGCGGGCGAACGGGCGGTGGCCGCGGCGCTGAAGGCATTCGGACGCCTGGATATCCTGGTGAACAATGCCGGCATCAGCGGATCGCGGTCGTTGACGGACTGCGACGACGCGCTGCTGGACCGCATCATCGGCACCAATCTGATGGCCGTGCTGCGCATGACTCGCGCGGCGATCCCGCACATCACGCGGCCGGGCGGGAAGATCGTGAGCGTCGCCTCCGTCTTCGGTCTCGCGGGCTATCCGGGCTCCACGCCCTATGCCGCGGCCAAGGCGGGCGTCGCGCAGATGACGCGCCAGCTCTCCGCCGATCTTGCCCCGGAGGGGATCAACGTGAACGCCGTGGCGCCCGGGCTCATCGAGACGGCCATGACGACCGCGCGGCTGCACGGCGATGTCTACTACCGGTCGGCCATGCTGCAGCCGACGCCGATGCGCCGGGCCGCGCAGCCCGAGGAAGTGGCCTCCGTGATCGCCTTCCTGGCGTCGGACGATGCGTCCTATGTCTCGGGCGAGGTGATCGCGGTGGATGGCGGCTGGCTGACAGGGCGGCATCCGCCGCGGGGGGAATGATCATGACGAAGGACTGGCGCGGGCGCGCGGGGACGCAATTCACGTGTGAGAAGCGCGCGGTGCGCGCGGCGAAGGGGATGGTGGTGACCAACCACCCGCTCGCCTCGGCCGCCGGGGCGGAGATGCTGGCAGCGGGCGGGAATGCCGTGGATGCGGCGATTGCGTCGCTGTTCACGCTGACGGTGGTGGAGCCCATGATGGTGGGCATCGTCGGCGGCGGCACGGCGCATATCCGTCTGCCCGACGGCCAGCACCTGGTCATCGATGCGATGTCCACCGTGCCGGGTGCGCTGCGGCCGGACAGCTTCACGCCGGGCTTCCCCGACCAGCCCATGAATTTCGAGGCGCTGGGTCGCCTGAACACGGTGGGGGCGCTCTCCATCGCCGCGCCCGGCACGCTGAAGGGCTGGGACGAGGCGCTCTCGCGCTTCGGCACGATGTCGCTGGCCGATGTGACGGAGCCCGCGATCAGGCATGCCGCGCGCGGCTTCGTGGTGACGCCCTATCTGAGCGAATGCATCCGCGAGGCAAGCGCGGACATGGCGCGCGACGCGACGATCGCGGCGCTCTATCTGCCCGATGGCGCGCCGCGCAAGGCCGGCGAACGCGTGGTGCAGGGCGACTATGCGGAGACGCTGCGCACCATCGCGCGCGAGGGCATCGGTGCGCTGCATGGCGGTGCGATCGGCGCGGCGGTGGCCGAGGCCATCGCGAAGAAGGGCGGCGTGCTGAGCGCCGCGGATATCGCGGGATACAGGACGGTGGAGCGCGCCCCGATCCGCGCGATGTATCGCGGCTACGAAGTGATCGGCCCGCCGCCGCCTTCGTCCTCGGGCGTCCACATCGCGCAGATGCTGGCGATCCTGGAAGGGTTCGACGTGGCGTCGCTGGGCTTCGGCTCCGCCGACACGCTGCACCTGCTGGCGGAGTGCCTGAAGATTGCCTTCGCGGACCGCGCGGCGGCGACCGGCGATCCGGCCTTCGTGAAGGTGCCGGTGGAGAAGCTGACCTCGAAGGAATACGCGGCGGAACGGCGCGCGAAGCTGTCCCTGGAGAAGACGCAGGCCTGGGGGGCCGGCGTCGCGCCTGCGGAGAGCCCGAACACCACGCATCTGACGGTCGCCGATGCATCGGGGATGGTCGTCAGCACGACACAGACAATCAACTCGCTGTTCGGCGCCCGCATGATGATCCCGGGCACCGGCATCATCCCCAACAACTACATGGCGCTGTTCGATCCGCGCCCCGGCCGCGCGCTCTCCATCGCGCCGGGCAAGCGCATCACCACCTCGATGTCACCGATGATCGTGCTGAAGGACGGCAAGCCTGCCTTCGCGCTCGGCATGCCCGGGGGCTTGCGCATCTTCGGCAGCGTGATGCAGGCGATCGTCAACCTCATCGACCACGGCATGACGCTGCAGGAAGCGGTGGAGGCCCCGCGCCTCTGGACCCAGGGCGGGCCGGTGGAGGTGGAGAACGGCGTCGCCGACGCGTTGCGCGAGGCGCTGGCCGCGC
>JAYRQX010000228.1:0-1820 GCA_041910415.1 Acetobacteraceae bacterium
GTCCGGTGGGAAGGACGGGCTGGTCCGACATGGCCTGCTTCAGATGGTGCCGCCGGCCATCCTATGCCAGCATGGCGGCCGCCTGCCACCGGAAGGATGCCCATGCCCGCACCCGCACCAGGCCGCATCCGCATCGGCATCGGCGGCTGGGTCTTCCCGGAGTGGCGCGCCAATTTCTATCCGAAGGGCCTGGCGCAGAAGGAGGAGCTCTCCTACGCCAGCCGCCACCTGACCTCGATCGAGATCAACGGCACCTTCTACGGCAGCCAGAAGCCCGAGAGCTTCGCGCGCTGGCATGACGAGACGCCGGACGATTTCGTCTTCACACTCAAGGGCCCGCGCTTCGCGACGAACCGGCGCGAGCTGAAGGAGGCGGGCGCCTCCATCGAGCGCTTCCTGACCTCCGGCGTGCTGGAACTGAAGGGAAAACTCGGCCCGATCAACTGGCAGCTCGCGCCGACGAAGCAATTCGATCCCGAGGATATCGCGGCCTTCCTCAAGCTGCTGCCGACGGCCGTCGAGGGCCATCCCATCCGCCACGCGATCGAGGTGCGGCATCCAAGCTTCTGCACGCCCGACTTCATCGCGCTGGCGCGCGCGCATGGCGTCGCGGTCATCACCGCCGGCGACAGCAAATACCCGGAGGTCACCGACATGACGGCGCCCTTCTCCTATCTCCGCATCATGGGCACCGACGCGGCGCACCCGAAGGGCTATGACGAGAAGGCGCTGAAGGCGTGGGCGGATCGCGCGCAGGCGCTCGCCGCGGGCCAGGCGCCGCCGGGCCTCGGGATGCCGCTCGCGAAGGCCGGTCCCGCGCAGCCGCGCGACGTTTTTCTGTATGTCATCAGCGGCGCCAAGGTGCGCAATCCCGCCGCCGCGATGGACCTGATCGCGCGCGTCGCGCAGGGCTGATCATCCCTTCGCGGCCAGCGCCGCTTCCAGCGCCGCGATCCGCGCCTCGGCCTGCGCATGGAGCGCCGCGACGCCCTCCTCGGGCAGCAGGCGCGGAATGTGCTGCGGACAATTCCAGTCGAAGCCGGCGACCGCGATCACCAGCGCGCGCCCGGCGGGCGCCCGCGCGGCGTCGGCCAACCGCTCCACCAGCGCGGCATCCTCGGCGCGCGTCACCAGGCGCGCGTGACCAAAGAGCTTGAGCCGCCGGCGTTGCAGGTAGTCCACGGCGATGATCGAGACGCGGTCGTCGCCGCGCAGATTGCCGAGCGTCACATGCTGCCGATTGCCGGCGAGATCCGCGAGGCCGATGGCGCGGCCCTCGTCCAGCACGCAGAGGAACCCCGCGGGGCCGCCGCGGTGCTGGATGTAGGGCCATCCGGCTGCGTTCACCGTGGCGAGGAAGAGGCTGCGCTGCTCGGCCAGGTAGGCCTCCTCCCGCGGCCCCAGCACGCGGTCCTCGGCCCCAGCGGCCTCGACCGCGGCGTAGCGGGTGCGGGATCCGATCGCCTCCTGCTCGGCGCGGACGGCGTCGGTGAAGGCGATCCCGGCGAAGTGGCGGCCCATGGGGTGGCTCCCTCTGCTGCCCCGGGACGGTGGGGTATTCCTGGGGTCGCGGGTATTGGCTGGATGTTGAACAGAAAATTCCACAAACTGGAAGAATGACGGATCGCGCCGAGGCGCTGACGCTCTTCCTCGCCATCGCCGATGCCGGCGGGCTGGCCGCCGCCGGCCGCCGCCTCGGCCGCTCGCCGCCCGCCATGACCCGTGCGCTTGCCGATCTCGAAGCCCGGCTCGGCGTGCGCCTCGCCGACCGCTCCACCCGCCGCTTCGTGCTGACCGAGGCCGGACGGCGCCTCGCCGAC
>JAYRQX010000229.1:0-3704 GCA_041910415.1 Acetobacteraceae bacterium
GCGCTCGATAGTGGCCGCCTGCTCATCCTTGTCTTGAAAGCGGATCTGGCTGTCGTAGGCGGCGAAAAACTCCTTGGCGTCCGGGCTCATCGTCTCCCACGGCGGATTCCCCAAAACGCAATCAAACCCCCCACGCCCAGCAGCCCCAGCCGCCCCAGCCCCAGCCGGATTGCCAGTGCGGCGTTCCCGACAGTCCGCGAGGTCCGCGATGACCACGATCCGCCGCCACCGCACCGACATCCTCGTCCTCGGCTCCGGCGGCGCGGGCCTGCTCGCCGCGCTGCATGCGAAGGACGCCGCGCCGCAATTGGAGGTCACCGTCGCGGTGAAGGGGCTGCTCGGGAAATCCGGCTGCACGCGCATGGTCCAGGGCGGCTACAACGTCGCGCTGGCCGCGGCGGATTCCGCCGAGCGCCACTTCATGGACACGCTCGACGGCGGAAAATGGCTGAACGACCAGGACCTCGCCTGGACGCTGGTGACCGTCGCGCAGACGCGCATCCGCGAGTTGGAGAACCGCTGGGGCTGCTTCTTCGACCGCAACCCGGATGGCACGATCCACCAGAAGGCCTTCGCCGGCCAGACCTTCGACCGCACCGTCCACAAGGGCGACCTGACAGGCATCGAGATCGTCAACCGGCTCGCCGAGCAGACCTGGGCCCGCGGCATCCGGCGCATGGAGGAACACCGCGCCGTCGCGTTGATCCGTTCCACGGACGGATCGCGCCTCTCCGGCGTGCTGCTGCTGGATATCCGCACCGGCGAATTCGTCTTCGTGCAGGCCAGGGCCGTGCTGCTCGGCACCGGCGGCGGCCCCACCATGTACAAGTATCACACGCCGTCGGGCGACAAATCCTGCGACGGCATGGCGATGGCGCTGCGCGCGGGCCTGGCGCTGCGCGACATGGAGATGGTGCAGTTCCACCCGACCGGCGTGCTCGCGGGCCCGGGGACCCGCATGACCGGCACCATCATCGAGGAAGGGCTGCGCGGCGCCGGCGGTTATCTTCTGGGCGGCGACGGCGAGCGCTTCATGCACAAATACGACTCGCGCAACGAACGCGCGACGCGCGACATCGTCTCCCGCTCCATGCAGCGCGAGATCCTGGCCGGCAATGTGAACGCGGAAGGTGGGCTGTGGATCGAGATGGGCCATCTCGGCCCCGACCGCGTCAGGCGCGAGTTCAAGGGCATGGTGGATCGCTGCGCCGACAACGGCTTCGATCTCGCCGCCGGCCGCGTCCCCGTGGTGCCGACCGCGCACTACATGATGGGCGGCGTGGTCTTCCGCCCGGACGGTGCGACCGCCCTGCCCGGCCTGTTCGCGGCCGGCGAGGACACGGGCGGCGTGCATGGCGCGAACCGGCTGGGCGGCAACGGCGTCGCCAATTCCACGGTCTTCGGCGGCATCGCCGGGGATGCGATGGGCGCCTGGGTGCCGCAGCAGGGCGAATACGCGGAACCCGACGAAGCCGCGCTGGACGCGGCGCTCGGCGCCACGCTCGCGCCCTTCGCCAGGCCGGCCGGCGCCATCAGCCCGATCCGCGACGCGCTGCACGAGCTCATGTGGGACAAGGCCGGCATCCTGCGCGACGCTGCGGGGCTCGCGGAGGCCGCGCGCGGGCTCGATGCGCTGGAAGATGAGCTTGACGCGACGGGCGTCGCCGATGGCATGCGCGGCTTCAACATGACCTGGCAGGACTGGCTGAACCTGAAGTCGCTCTTCCTCGTCAGCCGCGCCATCGTCGCGGCCTCCCAGGCCCGCGCGGAATCGCGCGGCGCGCATTGGCGCGAGGATTTCCCGCAGACGAACCCGGATACCGACAACCTCGCCAGCACCATCGTCGCGCTGCGGGACGGCCGCATCGCGCTCGACTGGCAGGCGGTGCGCTTCACCCGCGTGAAGCCCGGCGAGAGCCTGCTGGCCCAGGCCGCCGCCGAATAGGAGACGGGCCGGCGCGGAACGCCGGCCCGCACGGCGCGTGGTGCTTCTGCGGCAGCATCGCGCGAGGCCTGATACCTGCGGCACGAGGCTTTGACTCGTGCCGAGGCCGCGAATGCGGCCCGCCGGTGGTCCGGCGAAGCCAAGGGCCGCGGAGGCGGCCCGCCCGGCGTTTGAGGGGCACAAAGGTCAATCCTTTGTGCAGCGGGTATGAGGGGACGCGGCGTCCCGCGCTCAGGCGTTGATCCAGGGCGAGCGGCGCCACAGCGCGGCATACTGGTCCTGCGTCGCGCGCATCCGCGCTTCCCAGATCCGGCCGGGCTCGTAATGCGGCTCGATGAACTGCGCTTCGAAGGTCCGGCGGGTCGCGGGGTCCTCGGCCGTCTCCTGCGCCGCCTCGCGCCAGCGCGCGACGATCGTGGCCGGCGTGCCGGCGGGCAGCACCAGGCCGCGCTCGGAATACATGGTCATGTCGAAGCCCAGGGCCTTGAAGGTCGGCACATCGGGGGCGAAGCGGCTCGGCGCGCTGCCGGCATGGGCGATGAAGCGCACGCCGGACGGGTCCGGCATCACCTCGCCGACAGAAACCATGTTGGCGTCCACCTGGCCCGCCACCAGCGCGGTGCGCTGCTGCGGCGCGCCCGTGTAGTGCACCAGCGTGAAGCGCGCGCCCGTCGCGCGGGACAGCATGACGAGCAGCAGGTGGTCGTCGGTGCCGATACCGGAGGTCGAGACGGTCACGCCTTCGGGGTCCGCCAGCGCGCGGCGCACCAGGTCGGGCAGGTCGCGGACCGGGCTGTCGGCGCGGACGATGAGGCCCGTGGCATCAGTCATGACGTTGCCGACGAAGGCGAAGCTGTCGAGGGTGTACTGCGCCCGACGCTCCACGGGGATGGTGACAAAGGACGGCATGTTCGTGAGGCCGACGACGTGGCCATCCGGCCGCGCCCGCGCCACATGGGCGAGCCCCACTTCGGACGAGGCCCCAGGCCGGTTCACCACCGTCACCGGCTGGCCGATCCGCGCTTCCAGATGCCGGGCGAACAGCCGTGCGACGATGTCCGTGCCGCCGCCGGGACCGAAGCCCACGACGAGTTCGACCGGCCGCTCCGCCCGCCATGGCGCGGCGATCGCCGGCATGGCGAAGGGGGTGGCGAGCAGGGCGCCCAGTGCGGCGCGGCGGGTCGGCATGATCGGCATCGGGCCCTCCAGTCAGGACAACCGATATGCGCGGGCAGGCGTGGCAGCGGAACGGGTCTTGTGGATGCCGGGCGCGTGAGACGGTGAAGCGCGCCACGGCCGCGCGCCCCGAAGTGTAAACCCTTTACCGGTGCGCCGCTTGACACCACCGGGGCGGCCTCGGCACCTTGCCGGCAAGGGGACATCCGCGATCGCCCCGTGAGGCTCCGGCCGAAGCATCGCGTCCGCACCTCCTGCGATGGAGAGGACGCACCATGCCGGGACCCAACAGCATATCCGCCCAGCAGCTCCTGCGCCTGATCGGCCTGCCGGATTCGCCCGCCATCATCGACGTGCGCAGCGAGGAGGACCGGGCCGCCGATCCGCGCGCCCTTCCCGCCGCCCTCGCGCGCGACCATCGCATGGTCGCGGACTGGGCGCCGGCCCTGGCGGGACGGCGTGCCGTCGTCGTCTGCCACCGCGGGCTCAAGCTCAGCGAGGGCGTGGCCGCCCTGCTGCGCCACCATGGCGTGCCCGCGGAAACGCTCGATGGCGGCCAGCTCGCCTGGGCCGCGGCCGGCCA
>JAYRQX010000230.1:0-2823 GCA_041910415.1 Acetobacteraceae bacterium
CTTCGCCATGGAATGCCCGGAGTTCCAGCCGAACTACGATGCCTGCTGGAACGGGCTGAAGAAGACCTTCTCCGGAGCGTGACGGTGCCGATGGACGAGACCCACGATCCCGGCCTGCGCAGCTGGGTGGAAAGCGCCAACGGGCATCCGGACTTCCCGATCCAGAACCTGCCCTTCGGCGTGTTCCGCCCAGCTTCCGGCCCGGCGCGCGGTGGCGTCGCGATCGGGGACATGATTCTGGACGCTGGCGCCGCGCACGCGGCGGGGCTGTTCGGCGGGGAGGCCGCGCGTGCGGCGGAAACGGCCTCAGGCGACGGCCTGAACGCCTTCTTCGCGCTTGGCGCCGGGCCGCGGCGGGCGTTGCGCCGGCGGCTCTCCGCGATCCTTGCCATGGGCGCGCCGGAGCGGCCGGCGGTGGAACGCTGCCTCCATGCGGCGACCTCCTGCACGATGGAACTGCCGGCGCGCATCGGCGACTACACGGATTTCTACGCGGGCATCCACCACGCGACGAATGGCGGGAAGATGTTCCGCCCCGACAATCCGCTGATGCCGAACTACAAATACGTCCCGGTCGCCTATCACGGGCGCGCCTCCTCGGTGCGGCCTTCGGGCCATGCCGTGGTGCGCCCGAACGGGCAGCGCCTGCCGCCCGGTGAGAATGCGCCGCGCTTCGGACCCTGCACGCTGCTCGACTATGAATACGAGCTCGGCATCTGGATCGGGCCCGGCAATGCGCTGGGCGAGCCGATCCCGATCGGCCGCGCCGCCGAGCACATCGCCGGCTTCTGCATCCTGAACGACTGGTCCGCGCGCGACATCCAGCGCTGGGAATCCCAGCCCCTCGGCCCCTTCCTCGCCAAGAATTTTTGCACGACGATCTCGCCCTGGGTAATCACGCCGGAAGCGATGGCGCCGTTCCGGCTGGCGCAGGAGAAGCGCCCGGATGGCGATCCCGCGCCGCTCGATCATCTGCTCGATGCAGTGGACCAGGACTCGGGCGCGCTCGGCCTGCAGCTGGAATCCTTCCTGATGACGCCGGGCCTGCAGGCGAAGGGGCTGCCGCGGCAGCGCCTGTCGCGCGCCGCGGCCAGCATGCTCTATTGGACGCCCGCGCAGATGGTGGCGCACCACGCGAGTGGCGGCTGCAACCTGCAGCCCGGCGACCTCTTCGGCACCGGCACGATCTCCGGCACCACGCCCGACAGTTGCGGCGCGCTGTTCGAGATCACCAGGAACGGCAGCGCACCGATCGCCCTGCCCTCTGGCGAAACCCGCACGTTTCTGGAAGATGGGGACGAGGTGATCTTCACCGCGCGCGCCCATGCACCCGGGCGCGTCTCCATCGGCTTCGGCGAATGCCGCGGAAAGGTGCTTCCCGCCCCGTGAGTCACGAGATCCAGATCGCCGCCGACACGCCCCCCGCGGTCGGCACTTCGCGCACGGTCGCGCCCGGCATCCGCTGGGTGCGCATGCCGCTCCCCTTCCCGCCATCCCACGTGAATTGCTGGCTGATCGAGGACGAAGGCGGGCATGTGCTGGTGGACACCAGCATCAACAACCCCGCGACCATCGATAATTGGCGGCAGGTGCTGGCCGAGATCGGCAATCCCCGCATCACGCGCGTGCTGATCACGCATTTCCATCCCGACCATGCCGGGCTGGCCGGCTGGTTCTGCGAGCAGGCCGAAGCACCGCTGGTGATGCCGCGCACCGAATTCCTGCAGGCGCGGTTCCTGTGGCTGGACGTCGGCAACGACATGCTGGCGCAGCAGGCGGAATTCGTCCGCCGCGCCGGCGCAGCCGAGGAGTACCAGACCTTCGTCATCAACCGCGGGCCGCTCTACCAGAAATCGGTCCATGCGATGCCGCGGTCCTACCAGCGCATCATCGCCGGCCAGACGCTGCGCATCGGCGGGCGCGACTGGCAGGTGCTGACCGGCATGGGCCACGC
The DNA here is from genome assembly GCA_041910415.1 of Acetobacteraceae bacterium. Taxonomy (GTDB): domain Bacteria; phylum Pseudomonadota; class Alphaproteobacteria; order Acetobacterales; family Acetobacteraceae; genus JAYRQX01. Next base: position 1,955 of record JAYRQX010000230.1, read on the forward strand.
GCCGGAGATGGCCTGCCTGCTGTGTGAGACAGACCGAATCTTCATCTCCGCCGACCAGGTGCTGCCGCGCATCTCGCCCTATGTCGGCGTGCACGCGCCGGAGCCGAAGGCCGATCCGCTGGGCGATTTCCTCGGCACGCTGGACCGGTTCCGCGCCGTGCGCGACGATGTGCTGGTACTGCCCTCCCACGGCCTGCCCTTCCACGGGCTGCATCCGCGCCTGGCCGCGTTGGAAGCGCATCACGCGCACCGGCTGGACCTGCTGCAGGAAGGCCTCGGCACCCCGCATACGGTGGTGGAGGCGAGCGGGCTGCTCTTCCCGCGCGGGCTCGACCAGAACCAGCTCGGCTTCGGCATCGGCGAGACGCTGGCGCATCTCAACCGGCTGGTCGGCATGGGCGAGATTTCTATGCGTGAAACGCAGGACGGTGTCCTGCGCTTCGCACGGAACGGTTAGGGCGAGAGCGTCTGCGTCGCGGTCGCCTCGGCCGCGATGACGTCCCAGGCATAGCGCATCGGCACCATGCGGCAGGTGGACCAGGCCTCGTTCTGGTCGGCGTAGTGCGGGCTGCCGGGCTGGCCGGCGGCGCCGTGGAAGACGGTCCAGCGGCAATTCTCCCAGGCGCCGACATCGAAGACGTAGCGCGCCAGCGCGCCATAGGTCGCGGCGGGGCCTGATGCAGCGAGCATGCCGTTAGCCCAGACGCATTCATTGTCGCCACCGACCGCGCGCGCCGGCGGATCGAGCAGCGCGGCGTGCTGCGGGAACAGCGCAGAGAGCGGGTGGGCAAGGCGCGGGCGATGCACCTCCCCCCAATTCGCGGCGGCGGGTTCCGCGGCGGTGCGACGCAGCGCCTCGGCCAGCATCC
>JAYRQX010000231.1:0-1858 GCA_041910415.1 Acetobacteraceae bacterium
CGAAGCATTCGACCGCTGGTGTCAGTCCAGCGCGAAGGGATCGCGCGGGGATGGGGCGGCGCGGGAATACTCGACGGCGGTGTAGCCGCCGCCCTGGTAGCGCTCGCTGACGGGGTCGGCGAGGATGCCCTGGACATCGTCGCGATGGATCTCGGCCGTGTCCTGCGGCGCCCAGCCGATGCGGTCGCGGTGATCGCGGCCCCAGTAGCTCGCCGGGTTGTCCGAGCAGGCCCAGATCACGGCATGTCCCGTCCGCTCGGCCAGGACGCAGCGTTCGACGAGGCGCGCGAGATCGGCATAGGACAGCCAGGTGGAGAGCATCCGGTTGTCCACCGGCATGGGGAAGGACGAACCGATGCGGAGATTCACGTTCTCCACCCCGTGCTTGTCCCAGTAGAGCCGGCCCATCAGCTCGCCATAGGCCTTCGACAGCCCGTAGTAGCTGTCAGGACGGAAGGCGCAGTCGAAGTCGAGCTTCGCCTCGTTGCCCTGCGGCCGCTCGTGAAATCCGATGGCGTGGTTGGAGGAGGCGAAGACGACGCGCGCCCCTTCGCGCCGCGCGGCTTCATAGACGTGGTAGAGACCGCGGAGGTTCGGTCCGATCACCTCCTCGAAGGGCTTGCCGGTGCTGGTGCCGCCGAAATGCAGGATGACGCCGCAGCCTTCCGCCTGGCGCAGCAGGGCGAGGCCGTCTTCCAGGTCACTCCGCACGAAGCTGGCACCGCGCGGCAGCTCATCCGGGAAGGGCACGATGTCGGTCAGCCGCAGCGTCCAGCCCAGGTCGCCGAGCGCCCTGGCCAATACGCGGCCGAGATTGCCTGATGCGCCCGTCAGCAGGATGGGCTTTCTGGACGTGGTCACGGGCAATCCTCCCTAGTGGAACAGGCGCGGCAGCCAGAGCGAGAGCGCGGGAACATAGGTCACCAGCAGCAGCACCGCGACCCCGGCAAGATAGAAGGGCAGGCTGGTCTTCGTCGCCTCCCACATCGAGACCTTGCCGACCGCGCAGGCGACGAACAGCACCGGCCCTACCGGCGGCGTGATCAGACCGATGCCGAGGTTGAGGATCAGCACCACCCCGAACTGCACGGGGTCCATCCCGAGCGCGCGCACCACGGGCAGGAAGATGGGCGTGCCGATCATGATGAGCGGCGCCATGTCCATGAAGGTGCCGAGCAGCAGCAGGATGACGTTGATCAGCAACAGCGTGAGGATCGGGTCCTCCGTGATGCCCCGCATCAGCGCCACCGTCTGCGCGGGCACCTGGAGCAGCGCCATCAGCCAGCCGAAGGCCGTCGCCGTGCCGATGATGAGCATGACCATGCCCGTGGTCCGGACGGCGCCCAGCACGGCTTCCCTGAACGCCCCGAAATCCAGGCTGCGATAGACGAAGACCGTGACCAGCAGGGCGTAGAGCACGGCGACGCAGGCGCTCTCGGTCGCCGTGAAGATGCCGCTGCGCACACCCGCGAAGATGATGACGATCAGCATCAGCCCGGGAATGGCCGCGACGGTCAGGCGCGCCAGCACCCACCAGCCCGGGAAGCGCTCGGCCGGGTAGCCGCGGCGGATGGCGACCAGCCAGGCCGTCACCATCAGCGCGGCCATCAGCAGCAGGCCGGGGATGATGCCGGCGGTGAACAGGTCCGCCACGCTCAGCACGCCGCCGGCCGCGATGACGTACAGAATCATGTTGTGGCTGGGCGGGATCAGCAGGTCGATCAGCGCCGCGTTGGCGGTGACGTTGACGGCATAGTCGGGCGCATAGCCGCGCGCCTTCATCTGCGGGATCATCACGCCGCCCACGGCCGAAGCGTCGGCGACCGCCGAGCCCGAGACGCCGCCGAACAGCGTCGCG
>JAYRQX010000232.1:0-8298 GCA_041910415.1 Acetobacteraceae bacterium
CGGAGCTCGACGCGGCGATGGCGCAGGCCATCGCGGCCAACGGGCCCACGCTGGTCGATGTCGCGGTGGATCCCTCGGGCTATCCCGCGCAGATCAAGGCGCTGAGGGGATGACGGCGCCTGTCACGCTTCGTCGGAATCGAGCGCATAGCCGGCGGAACGGACCGTGCGGATCAGGTCGAGGTCGCCTTCGCCATTGATGGCGCGGCGGAGCCTGCGGATATGCACGTCCACGGTGCGGGGCTCGACATGGATGTCGCGTCCCCAGACGGCATCGAGCAACTGCTCGCGAGAGAAGACGCGGCGGGGGTGGCGCATGAAATGCTCGAGCAGGCGATACTCCGTGGGGCCCAGATGGAGCGAGCGCCCCGCGCGCGTCACGCGATGCGCGTCCTGGTCCAGGGCGAGGTCGGCATAGGCCAGGCTGCCACGCGAAGCGGGCGCGCCGGCACGGCGCAGCAGCGCGCGGATGCGCGCGAGCAGCGCATCCATCGCGAAGGGCTTGGTGATGTAGTCGTCCGCGCCGGTATCCAGCGCGCGCACCGCATCCGCATCCTCGGTCCGCGCGGTCAGCATGATCACGGGCAGGCCGCGCGTCTCGGGCCGGCGGCGGATCTGGCGGCAGACCTCGATGCCGGAGAGGGCGGGCAGCATCCAATCGAGCAGCACGACATCGGGCCGCCCTTCATCCAGGCGCAGCAGCGCCTCCTGCCCGTCCGCCGCTTCCTCCACACGGAAGCCCTGCTTCTCCAGGTTGTAGCGGAGCAGCGTCAGCAGCGCCGCCTCGTCCTCGACGACGAGGACGGTCGGGCGTGCGCCGGCGGAGAAGGACTGGGACATCGGCTCAGGCTCCGGGGCGGACCACCGCATAGGCCGAATTGTCGCCCTTCGGGCGGTCCTCCGGCAGCGTATCGCCGAGCACGGCGTAATGCACGGTCTCCGCGATGTTGGTGGCGTGGTCGCCGATCCGCTCCAGGTTCTTGGCGACGAACAGGAGATGGGTGGCCGCGGTGATGTTCCGCGGGTCCTCCATCATGAAGGTCAGCATCTCGCGGAAGATGCCGTTGTAGATCTCGTCCACCGGCGCGTCGGCCGCCCAGACCGCCTCGGCGGCGCGGGCATCGGCATTGACCAGCGCGTCGATCGCGCTCTTCAGATTCTCCTGCACCAGCCGCGCCATGCGCTGGAAGCCGTTCAGGCTGCCGATCGCCGGCAGGGAGGCGAGCACGATGGCGCGCTTCGCACCGTTTCGCGCATAATCCCCGATCCGCTCGAGGTCATGGGAGACCTTCATGGCCGCGACGATGAGGCGAAGATCCTCGGCCATGGGCTGACGGAGCGCGAGCAGCCGGATCGCATAGGCTTCGATCTCCCGCTCCAGCGCATCGAGCTGCGCATCGCGGGCGATGACGGCGTTCGCCAGATCGGAATCGCCGCGGATGAGCGCGGTCGTGGCCTCCGCCACCTGGCGTTCGGCGATGCCGCCCATCCGGGAGACGAGGTCGCGCAGCTTGCGGAGATCCTCGTCATAGCTGCGCACGATGTGTTCGGCCGGCATGGCTTGCCTCTCCTGCACCGTCAGCCGAAGCGGCCGGTGATGTATTCGCGCGTGCGCTGCTGCCTGGGCGCGGTGAACATCTGGGCGGCGGGCGCCACCTCCACAAGCTCGCCCAGGTAGAAGAACGCCACCTGGTCGGCGCAGCGCGCGGCCTGCTGCATGTTGTGGGTGACGATCGCGATGGTGAAGTCCTGCTTCAGCTCGTCGATCAGTTCCTCGATCTTGAGCGTCGAGATCGGATCGAGCGCCGAGGTCGGTTCGTCGAACAGGATGACCTCCGGCCGCACCGCGATGGTGCGCGCGATGCAGAGGCGCTGCTGCTGGCCGCCGGAGAGGCCGAGCGCGGAACTGTCGAGCCGGTCCTTCACCTCGTCCCAGATCGCGGCGCGGGAGAGCGCCCATTCGATCCGCTCCTCCATCGCGCCCCTGGGGAGCCTTTCGTGCAGGCGGATGCCGAAGGCGATGTTCTCGCGGATGGTCATCGGGAAAGGCGTGGGCTTCTGGAACACCATGCCGATCCGGGCGCGCAGCGCGTTCAGCTCGACTTCCGGGTCGATGATGTTCAGGCCGTCGAGCAGGACCTGGCCGGTCGCGCGCTGGCCGGGATAGAGGCTGTACATCCGGTTCAGCACGCGCAGCAACGTGGACTTGCCGCAGCCCGAGGGGCCGATCATGCCCGTGACCTGACGATCCGGCAGGTCGAGGCTGATGTCCTTCAGCGCACGATGATCGCCGTAGAAGAAATCCAGGCCCCGGATCGAGATGCGAGATGTCGCGTTGATCGCGGCATCCGAACGCGCCTGGAGGCCGCCGAAGCCCGCTTCGTTCGATGGCGCCGCCGCCATTGCCGTGCTCACCATGGGTCCGGGTCCTTCTCTCAACGGGCCTTCAGCACGGCGCGCGCGATGATGTTGAGGGCGAGCACGCCCAGCGTGATCAGCAGCGCGCCGGCCCAGGCGAGCGCGATCCAGTCTTCGTAGGGCGAGCCCGCATAGGCGTAGATGGTGACGGGCAGGCTCGCCATCGGCCGTGCCAGGTCCGTGGACCAGGCGTTGTTGCCGAGCGAGGTGAAGAGCAGCGGCGCCGTCTCCCCCGCCACGCGGGCGATCGCCAGCAGCACGCCGGTGATGATGCCGGAGACCGCGGAGCGCCAGCAGACGAGCACGATCATCTTCCACTTGGGTGCGCCCAGCCCGATCACGGCTTCGCGCAGCGTGTTCGGGATGAGCTGCAGCATGTCCTCGGTCGTGCGGACCACGATGGGGATGACGATGATCGCGAGCGCCGCGACGCCCGCCCAGCCCGAGAAACCGCCGAAGGGCAGCACCAGCAACTGATAGACGAACAGGCCGATCAGGATCGACGGCGCCGAGAGCAGGATGTCGGAGACGAAGCGCACGGCATTGCCGAGCTTGGAACCGGCGGCATATTCGGCAAGGTAGGTGCCGACCAGCATGCCGACCGGCGTGCCGATCGCCGTCGCGAGCAGCGCCTGGATCACGCTGCCGGCGATGGGGTTCAGCAGCCCGCCCCCGGAGCCCGGCGGGGCCGTCACGCGCGTGAACACACCGAGCGACAGCGCGCCGAAACCGCGGATGGTCAGCGCGACCAGGATCCAGGCAAGAAGCGACAGCGCCAGCAGCGTCGCGGCGATGCAGAGCATGCGGATCACGCGGTCCGCGCGCCTGCGGCTGTGGCCCAGCGCCGCGGCGACGCGCAGATTCTTCTGCGGCCCCGGCAGGGCGGCGCGGGGCATGGTGGTCGTGCTCATCCGATCACGCCTTCAGCCGGGAACGCAGCAGCCAGCGCGACAGCGCGAGCACCGCGAAGGAGAGCAGGAAGAGAATGAAGCCCAGCGCGAGGAGCGAGGCGAGCTTGAGACTGCCGGTCTCGCTCTCGCCGAACTCCAGCGCCACGAGGGAGGCGATGGTGTTGCCGGACCCGAAGAGGGAGGCGCTGATCCGGTTCGCATTGCCGATGACGAAGGTGACCGCCATCGTCTCGCCGAGCGCGCGGCCGAGGCCCAGCATGATGCCGCCGACGATCGAGATCCGCGTGTAGGGAATGACGACGCCGCGCATCACCTCCCAGGTCGTGGCCCCCACGCCATAGGCGCTTTCCTTGTAGACTGGCGGCACCTGCAGGAAGACGTCGCGCATCGTCGCCGCGATGAAGGGCAGGATCATGATCGCGAGGATGAAGGCGGCCGTGAACAGGCCGGTGCCGAAGGGCGGGCCCTGGAACAGCCCGCCGATCAGCGGCAGCGCGCCGACCGTGTCGATGATGGCGGGCTGGATGTATTCGGCGAAGAGGGGCGCGATCATGAAGAAGCCCCACATGCCGTAGATGATGGACGGCACGGCGGCCAGCAGTTCCACCGCCGTGCCCACGGGGCGGCGCAGCCAGACCGGCGCGAGCTCGGTCAGGCAGAAGGCGACGCCGAAGGCAAGCGGGACGGCCAGGCCGATGGCGATGACGGATGTGACGACGGTGCCGTAGATGGAGACGCCGGCGCCGAAGACCTCCTGCACCGGATCCCATTCCGTCGAGGTGACGAAGGCGAGGCCGAAGGCGCGGAAGGCCGGCAGTCCCGCGATGAAGAGCTCCACGATGATCGCGCCGAGCAGGGCGAGGACGAAGAACCCCGCGCCCCGGCACAGCCATTCGAAGACCAGGTCACCGCGCGCGCCGCGATGCGGCGCGACCCGGGCTTCCACCGCCGTTGTCACCGCCTCGCTCACGCCGCTCAACTGCCGAACTGGCGCGTCCAGGCGCCGCGCACCGCGGTCTTCACGGTCTCCGGCAACGGGATGTATTCCAGCTCGCGCGCCGCCGCGTCGCCATGCGCATAGGCCCAGTCGAAGAAACGGCGGACGGCCTGGTTGCGCCCGGCATCGGAAGGGTTGGTCGGCAGCAGGATGAAGGTCGGCGCGACGATCGGCCAGGACTGCGCGCCGCCCTGGTTGATGATGGTGGCCGCGAAGCCCGGCACGTCCCAATTCGCGTTGGACGCGGCGGCCAGGAAGTTCTCCATGGCCGGCTTCACGAACTGGCCGTCCCTGTTCTGCAACTGCGTCGCCGTCAGGCGGTTCGTCGTGGCGTAGGCATTCTCGACATAGCCGATGCCGCCGCGCACCTGGCGCACCGTGCCGGCGACGCCTTCGTTGCCGCGCGCGCCGGTGCCGGCCGGGAAGCGGACGGAGGTGCCGATGCCGACGCGGGTGCGGAACTCCTCGGACCCCGCGGAGAGGTAGGAGACCCAGACGAAGGTCGTGCCGGAGCCATCGGCGCGATAGGCCGGCGCGATGGCGAGGTTCGGCAGGGCAATGCCGGGGTTCAGCGCGGCGATGCGCGCATCGTTCCAGCGCGTGACCTTGCCGAGATAGATGTCGGCGACCAGTTCACCGGTCAGCCTGAGCTGCTCGTTCCCGATGCCCGGCAGGTTCACGATGGGCACCACCGAGCCCATGACGGTCGGGAACTGCAGCAGGTTGCCCTCGGCCAACTGCTGCGCATTCAGCGGCGCGTCGGTCGCGCCGAAATCCACCGTGCGGTTGCGCACCTGGTTGATGCCGGCACCCGAGCCGACGGATTGGTAGTTCACCTGGATGCCGACCGCCGCGCGCGCGGCCTCGGCCCACTTCTGATAGACCGGGTTCGGGAAGGTGGCGCCGGCGCCGGTGATCTGCGCCTGCTGGGCGAAGGCTGGGGCGCCCGGCAGCGCCAGGGCGGCGCCCGTGCCGAGCAGGAAGGAACGACGGTTCACGCTGTGTCTCCGGACTCGTCTCTTGGTTGACGACCCGGCTTCTAGGCGCGCCGCGCGACTCCCCGATTGCAGTTCCGTGACACTTCGATGACACCCGCGCCCGGATGACCGCGCCGCTTGTCCGGCGCGGCCCGGCCATGCCCTTCAGCGATACCAGGCGGGCTTGCGCTTCTGCTGGAACGCGGCGAGGCCCTCCTTGCCTTCCGGAGACGCGCGCTGCGTCCAGCTTTCATGCGCCAGCATGTGCATCTGCCTGGTGTCGAGCTTGAGGTTGTTCGCGCCGAGGAAGGAATCTTTCGTCATCGCGATCGCCGTCGGCGCCGAGAGCATCGTCTCGTCGATGATCTTTGCGAGGCGCGCGTCGATCTGGTCTGCGGGCACGACCTCATGCACCAGCCCGATGCGCAGCGCCTCGGCGGCGTCGAAGCGTTCGCCGGTCAGCGCGTAGCGGCGGGTCTGGCGCAGGCCCATGGCGTGGACCATGTGGGTCGAGATCGGCGTCGGCGCGACGCCGACGCGCACTTCCGTCAGGCCATAGATCGAATCCGGCGTGGCCAGCGCCACATCCACGCAGCAGACCACGCCGCAGCCGCCGCCGAAGCAGGCGCCGTGGACGCGGGCGAAGGTGGGCTTGGGGAACTCGTTCAGCCTCTGCATGGCGGTCGTCGTCGCCATCGAGCCCTTGAAGGCATCCTCGGGGCCGTAGGTCGCGACCTCGGCCAGCCAGTCGAGATCGGCGCCCGCCTGGAAGTGCTTGCCCGCGCCGCGGATGACCAGCGCGCGCACCTTCGGGTCGTCGCGCATGGCGTCCAGCCCGTCGATCAGCGCCTGCAGCAGCGCGCCGTTATAGGCATTGCCCTTGTGCGGGCGGTTCAGCGTGACCGTGGCGATGCCGCGATCGTCCAGCGAGACGAGGACGGGGGGAGCGGTGTCGGACATTGTTGTTCGCCTTCCAGTGTGACCAGCCCAGGGTTTGTCGCGCCATCCGGCCGCGGCGCCAAGGGCCCCTCCCACACGGCGCAAGGACGGGTCTAGGATACCCGCCCCGGCCCTGGAGGAACGTGCAGACATGTTCGCGACACGCCCGACCCTGAGCGGCCCGCGCCATGCGGTGAGCGCCGGCCACTACCTCGCGGCCTCGGCCGGCTTCGCGGTGCTGGAAGCGGGCGGGAATGCCGTGGATGCGGGCTGTGCCGCGGGCATCGCGCTCGGCGTGCTGCTGCCTGACCTGGTGAATGTCGCGGGCGTCGCGCCGATCATGATCCGACTCGCCGACGGCACGGTGGAGACCATCGCCGGCCTCGGCCACTGGCCGCGCGCCCTGCCGCCTGATGTCTTTGTTCGTGAGCACGATGGGAAGATCCCGAGCGGCGTGCGGCGCACCGTGGTGCCGGCCGCGCCGGACGCCTGGATCACCGCGCTGGAACGGCACGGCACCATGGGCTTCTTCGACGTGGCCCAATACGCCATCCGCTACGCGCGCGAAGGCTTTTCGGCGTTTCCCCTGCTGGTCGAGAACATCACCAACCACCGCGACGAGTATGCGCGCTACGCATCCAACGCCGCGATCTTCCTGCCCGGCGGCCGCATCCCCGAAGTCGGCGAGCGTTTTGTTCAATCCGACCTCGCCCGCACGCTGCAATACATGGCGGATGAGGAGAAGGCGGCGGCGTCCAAGGGCCGCCTCGCAGGCCTCGCCGCGGCCCATGCCGCCTTTTACCGCGGCGACATCGCGCGCGAGATTGTTGCTCATCAGCAGCGCGAGGGTGGCTTCCTGTCCATGCAGGACCTGGCCGGGTTCCGTTCCAAGTTGGAGCCCGCCGTGCGCCGCCCCTGGCAGGGACATGAACTGCTGACCTGCGGCCCCTGGTGCCAGGGCCCCGCACTGATCGAGGCGCTGCTGCTGATGGAGCGCGCCGGCATCACGAGGCACGCGCACAACTCGGCCGACTACCTGCATATCCTGACCGAGAGCGTGAAGGCGGCCATGGCCGACCGCGAGTATCATTTCGGCGATCCGGCCTTCGTGGACGTGCCGCTCGACCGCCTGCTGTCGGACGCGCATCTCTCGGCGCGCGTCGCCGCCATGGACCCGCGGCGTGCCCATCCCGGCCTGCCCGAACCCATCCTCGACGCAAACCCGTCCCTGCCGCCCGCGACACGCACGAAGGCGCCGATGGTCGAGGCGGACACGTCGTATGTCGCCGTCGCGGACCGCTGGGGCAACGCCTTCAGCGCGACGCCTTCGGATGGCTCGTGGAACTCGCCCGTCGTGCCGGGCCTCGGCATCATTCCGTCCAACCGCGGCTCCCAGTCGCGGCCCGATCCGACGCATCCGTCGGGCGTGGCCCCCGGCAAGCGCCCGCGCCTGACGCCCAACCCGGCCATCGTCGTCACGCGCGAGGGCGGCGTCATGCCGCTCGGCACGCCGGGCGGCGACGTGCAGATCCAGGCCATGGCGCAGGTCATCCTGAATGTGCTGCATTTCGGCATGGAATTGCAGGAGGCGATCGAGGCGCCGCGCGTCGCCTCCTATTCCTTCCCCTCCTCCTTCGCGCCCTTCGAGTATTTCCCGGCCCGCCTCGCGGTCGAAGGCCGCATCGCACAGGAGACACGCGACGACCTCGCCGCGCGTGGGCACGAGATCAAGGACTGGCCCGCCATCACCTGGCTCGCCGGCAGCGTGGAGGCGGTGATGAACGACCCGAAGGCCGGCCTCGTGCGCGCCGGCGCCGATCCCCGGCGGCCGGCCTACGCCATCGCGGGATGACGGACGCCGCCGCGGGACCTGCCCTGCTGGCGCAGGCCCTCGCGCACCAGAAGGCGGGGCGCCTGGCGGAGGCTGCCCGGACCTATCGCGCGGCCATCGCGGCGGGCGAGGATGCGCCCGAGCTGCACTTCAACCTCGGCGTGGCGCTGCGCGCGGCCGGCGACGACGCCGGCGCGATCGCGGCGCTGCGGAGCGCGCTCGCCCG